>JAYVOY010000189.1:0-7991 GCA_043757645.1 Verrucomicrobiota bacterium | reverse complement strand
TGAACCACGGTCGCGCCTTACTTTTCTGCAATGTTGCTGCCCCTCTGAACCGAATCCATGCAGTTGGCGGACCGCCGCCGTCTCGGCGGCTCACGGCGAGGGAAAGTCCGCGGGGGCAAATTGTCCGCAAGCTTTTGGCTCCCTATTCAGTGAGCCTTTTGGGCTGCGGAAAATCCGCGCGTTCGCCCCGTTTGGACGGTGTGAGCCGCCGAGACGGCGGCGCTCCTACTGCATGGATTCGGCTGAAGCAGCCCCAACGGGGCTGTGTCCTCCAGCCCAGGGTTGCGAGGAACGAGCTACCTGGGGCCATGCGGCCATGTGTGTCACAACCCCAACGGGATTGCGGCCCGCCCACGGCTCGAACCGACACAACCCCGTTGGGGTTGAAGCGGCACGGTTGTTTGCAGAAATTCCGGGACGCCGCCGCGATCACCTCGAGTTCTGGAATCAAGGCATCTGCTGCGACCGCGAATTTTCGATGGTTTCACCACCCATGCCCGAAATGAATTTTCAAAACCTATGAGTCAATCCCTCGAACATCTGAAAGAAACGCTCGCCCGCGCGCGCACCGAAATCGCCCGCGTCATCATTGGGCAAAATGCGGTCGTGGACCGCGCGTTGATCTGCATTTTCACCAATCAACACGCGCTCGTCGAAGGCGTCCCCGGCGTCGCCAAGACGCTGCTCGTGCGCACGCTCGCGCACGTGCTCGGCTGCGACTTCGCGCGCATCCAGTTCACGCCGGACCTGATGCCGTCGGACATCACCGGCACGAGTGTTTTCAATCTGCAACGCAACGAATTCAACCTCATCAAAGGCCCGGTCTTCACCTCGTTCCTGCTGGCCGACGAGATCAACCGCGCGCCCGCCAAGACGCAGTCGGCGCTGCTGCAAGCGATGCAGGAGCGGCTCGTGACCATCGACCGCGAGACGCACGCGCTGTCGCCGAATTTCACCGTTTTCGCGACGCAGAATCCGATCGAGTACGAGGGCACCTATCCGCTGCCCGAGGCGCAAAAGGACCGGTTCATGTTGAAGATTTCGATGCCGACACCCGAGCGCGACGAGGAACTCGTGCTGGCCCGCCGCACCCTCGGCGCGGATTCGCCCGAGGCCACGCTCGGCAGCGGCGCGGTGCGGCAGGTCATCACCGCGGAAGCGCTCGCGACGCTGCGCGGGCAGCTTCAAAGCATCACGTTGCGCGACGAGTTGACCACCTACGCCGTGGATGTCGTGCGCGCCACGCGCAAGCACGAGTCCGTGCTCGTCGGCGCGGGGCCGCGTGGGTCGCAGGCGCTGCTGCTGGCGAGCCGCGCGCACGCGGCCATTCGCGGGCGCGATTTCGTGACGCCGGACGACGTGAAGGCGATGGCCGGCCCGGTGCTGGAACACCGCCTGATTCTGCGGCCGGAATTTGAAATCGAGGGCGTCACCGTCAGCGAGGTGATTCAAAAGGTGCTCCAGGAAATCGCGGTGCCGCGCTGAGTTTATCGCACGCCGATGACCCTCGCCCCACGCACCCGTTTGCTGAGTTGGTTCGCCCTGGTGGCGTTGCCGGCGGTCACGCTGCTCGTGGCGCTGCCGGAATCTGCCGCGCTGGCGGGCGGCGTGCTCGCGGGGTTTTTGTTGGTCGCGGTGGCGGACGCGCGGCTCGGAAGCAACGCGCTGGCGGGCCTGCGTGTCGAGTTGCCGCCCGTCGTGCGGCTGTCGAAGGACCGTCCCGGCCAATTGGAATTGTTCGTCGTGAACCCACCGCAGCGCGAGCGCGGGGTTTGCCTCGGCTTCGCGTGGCCGCGCGAATTGGTTTCGCCGCTGACCGAGCTGGTCGCGCGCCTGCCCGCGGGGTGCGAGCGGTCGCGGTTGACGTGGCCCTGCACTCCGAACGCGCGCGGGAATTTCGTGCTCGACGCCTGTTATCTCGAGGGCGGTTCACCGCTGGGATTGTGGGTGTGGCGGGCGCGCCAGCACGTGCGTTGCGAGATTCGCGTTTATCCCAATTTGAGCTCGGAACACCGCGGCGCCGCCGCGCTGTTTCTCAACCGCGGGTTGTTCGGCATTCACGCGCAGCGCCAGGTGGGCAAGGGCCGCGACTTCGAGAAATTGCGCGAGTACGTTCCCGGCGATGACTACGGCGAAATCCACTGGAAGGCCACGGCCAAGCGGGGCAAACCCGTCACCAAGGTTTTTCAAATCGAGCGCACGCAGGAAGTTTATGTGATCGTGGACGCCTCGCGTTTGAGCGCGCGTTTGCAGCCGCGAACCACCGCGCCGGCCACGGCAAACGCGCCGCTCCCCGCACCCGCCGCGCCCGGCGGGGATGCGCCGGCGAAACCGACGCAGACCGTGCTCGAACGCTACCTCAACGCCGCGCTCGTCCTCGGCTTGGCGGCGGAGCGGCAGGGGGATTTGTTCGGGCTGCTCACGTTCACCGACCGCGTGCAATCGTTCGTGCGCGCCAAGAGCGGCAAGGCGCACTACGCGCATTGCCGCGACGCGCTCTACACGCTGCAACCGCAATTGGTCTCGCCGGATTTTGACGAGTTGGCCGCGTTCATCCGCCTGCGTTTGCGCCGTCGCGCGCTGCTGATTTTTCTCACCGCGCTGGATGATCCGCTGCTCGCGGAACAGTTTGGGCGCAACCTCGAGTTGCTCTGTCGGCAGCACCTGGTGCTCGTGAACATGATGCAGCCGCCCGGCGCGCGCCCGCTGTTCGCCGCGCCGGATGTCGGCTCGACGGATGAGGTGTATCAGCGGCTCGGCGGCCACATTCTCTGGCACAATCTGCGCGAGCTGGAGAAATCCCTCGGGCAGCACGGCGTGCAATTCGCGCTGCTCGACAACGAGCGCCTGAGCGCGCAGCTCGTGACGCAATATCTCACGGTGAAACGGCGGCAACTGATTTGATTGCGATGCGCGCCGATTTTCATTCCCAGTTTTCTTTCGCTGCACGCTTCCGCGCCATCGCTCTCTGCGGACTTCCCGCCTCTGCGGTGACAGTTTTTCGGAGTGAGCACCGCAGAGGCGGGACGGGCGCAGAGAACCAAACTGAGGGACGCAAAGCGCGAACTGGGTTTTGGCAAATTCGCTCGCCGCGCGGCACGCGTGCGAAGCCCGGCGAAATCGCCCGTTGATTGGCACCATGATCATCGACCTGGAAAAATTTGTCTCCGCGGAACGCCATTACTGGGGCGAGCTGGAGGGCGTGCTTCACAAGTTGGAGAACGATCCCGGCCACACGCTCGATCTCCCGCGGCTCAAGCGGCTGCATTATCTCTACGAACGCACCTCGGCGGATTTGGGGAAAATGATCACGTTCGCCGCCGAGCCGGAGACGCGCCGTTATCTGGAAAATCTCGTCGCGCGCGCCTACGGCGAAATCCACGAGACGCGCCGCAAACCGCACCGGCTGGCTCCGTGGCAGTGGTTTTGCAAATTGTTCCCGCAGACGTTTCGCCGGCACGTCGGCGCGTTCTGGCTCTCGGTGGCGATCACGCTCGCCGGGATTTTGTTTGGCGGTGGCGCGGTGGCGTTTGATCCCGAGTCGAAGGGCGTGCTGCTGCCGTTCGGCCACGGGCAGATGGATCCCAGCGAGCGCGTGCGGCACGAGGAAACCGATCAGGGCCGGCATCTCGACGCGCACAAGAGTTCCTTCTCGACCACGCTGATGACGCACAACACGAAGGTCTCGGTCTTCACGCTGGCGCTCGGCATGACGTGGGCCACGGGGACCATCGTGATCCTGTTTTACAACGGCATCATTCTCGGCGGGATCGTGGTGGATTACGTGCTGGCGGGGCAGACGACGTTTCTTCTCGGCTGGCTGCTGCCGCACGGCTCGATCGAGATTCCGGCGATCCTCATCGCGGGGCAGGCGGGCCTGATTCTCGGCAACGCGATGATCGGCTGGGGCAGCCGGGTGGGCTTTCGCGCGCGGCTCCGCGCGGTGGCGGAGGATTTGGTCACGCTGATTTTCGGCGTCGCGGTGCTGCTCGTGTGGGCGGGGTTCGTCGAGGCGTTTCTCTCGCAGTATCACGAGCCGGTGCTGCCCTACAGCGTGAAGATCGCCTTCGGCGCGGCGGAACTCGGGCTGCTCGCGTTTTTTCTCGCGCGCGCGGGGCGGGGGAAGGCCGACGCTTTGCCGTCGTTTGCAAATCCCTCCGCGCGCGCGTCCGCAACCGTTGCCGCGGCCCCTTCGCCGCTGAAACCCGGCCCAACGAAATGAAAGTTCACACGCTCCTCATTCGCACGCCGGAGGGGATTGTGTTCGCGCTGCCGCTCGCGGGACCGGTGACGCGTTTCCTGGCGTTGGCGTTGGATTTCTTCGTGCTTGGGGCCGCAGCGGTGGCGCTGGCGAATGGGTTGAGTTTGTTTTCCTGGTTCAACCCCGACCTCGTTCGCGCCGCGGGCGTGCTCGGGTTTTTTGTTTTGCAAACCGGCTACGGCATCGCGTGCGAGTGGCTGTGGCGCGGGCAGACGCTCGGCAAACGCGTCGTGGGGCTGCGCGTGATGGATGTGCAGGGGCTGCACCTGCAATTCAGCCAGGTGGTGATCCGCAATCTGCTGCGCTTCGTGGACGCGCTGCCGGCGTTCTATCTGCTGGGCGGGGCGGTCTGCTTTTTCAACTCCTGCGCGCAGCGTCTCGGCGACATTGCGGCGAACACGATTGTCGTGCGCCTGACGCAGCCGAGGGAACCGGACTTGAACCAACTCCTCGCCGGCAAATTCAATTCGCTGCGCGCCCACGCGCATCTCGCGGCGCGCCTGCGCCAGCTTGTTTCCGCAGCGGAGGCGCAAACCGCCCTGCAAGCCCTCGTGCGCCGCGACACGCTCGAGCCGGCGGCGCGCGTGAAACTCTTCGCGGAACTCGCCGCGCATTTTCGCTCGCTCGTGGAATTTCCGCCCGAGGCCACCGAAGGCATCGCGGACGAACAATACGTGCGCAACGTGGTGGATGTGATTTTTCGGGCGGGAACCAAGGGGAAGGATGCGGGTGTGGGGGCGGTGCGGAATGGTGGTCCCGCGGCGTTGGGGTGATTGCGCGCCGCGGTTTCGCGCGGCGCGAAGTGGTTGATGAACGGAGTCCCAATGGGCGATCACGCCCGCATCGCCAGCGCATCGAATCCCTGGGCTTTCACGCCCATCGCCGTTGCCGCTGCTGCCGCTGTTGGCCGTCCCGCTTGCCCCCGCGCGCGCGCTTTGCCACGCTTCGCCCGTGAAACAAAGCATCGTCACCCTGGATCTCGAAGGCGTCCTCGTTCCCGAAATCTGGATCGCCGTCGCCGAAAAAACCGGCATCCCGGAACTCCGCCGCACCACGCGCGACGAACCCGACTACGACAAACTCATGACCAGTCGGCTCGCGATCCTCGACCGCCACGGCCTCAAGCTCTCCGACATCCAAGCCGTCATCGCCACGCTCACGCCGCTGCCGGGCGGCGCGGAATTCCTCAGCGAACTGCGCGCCCTCGTCCAGGTCATCATCCTCTCGGACACCTTCGAGCAATTCGCCCAGCCCCTCATGCGCCAACTCGGCTGGCCCACGCTGCTCTGCCACCGCCTCGTCGTCGCCAACGATCACATCACCGGCTACCAACTCCGCCAGCCCAACCAAAAACAAAAATCCGTCGCGGCCCTGAAAAACCTCAACTACCAAATCATCGCCGCCGGGGATTCCTACAACGACACCACGATGCTCGGCGAGGCCGACCACGGTTTCCTCTTCCACGCCCCGCCGAATGTGATTCGCGATTTCCCGCAATTCCCGGCAGTCCACGCGTACCCCGAGTTGCTGCGTTTGATTCGCGAGAAACTCTGACCGCCCACCTTCTTGTGGGAGTCGCGGTCGCGAGACTCTGACTTTCCACCGACCGGAGCGCCGAGCACGGGCTCGGCGCGAATCTTTCCTCGCAGGCAACGCCGAGCCGGTGCTCGGCGCTCCGGTCACGATTCACGCGCGATGGGGCGCTTGAACCGCCAAACCGTTCTCTCCGCGCATAAACAAAAACGGGGACGAATTCACCCCGAACTCCGCAGTTGGGATTTGTGGGCCGCTGGAGCGCGGCCCTCCGGGCCGCAGCAGCCGCGCGCGCGAGGGGAGCGTGAGATGTGTGTCGCGTCCGCGACGGGCGCGGCCGCTGCGGGCGGGACGCCCGCGCTCCGTGCGGAGGTTGCAGCAGCGTGCTCGCCGCGCTTCGGCGTGCCTTGCCACTCGCTCGATGCGAGGCCACTTCGGAGTTCGAATTCACTCGTCCCCGCTGTCACCACTCGCGCACTCAGCTTCGAGCGAGCCTCACTTTCCCGCCACATCGTAGCACGACAGCAACTCCTGATCGCGCAGATACAGCTTCCCGTTCACCACGACCGGATGCGTCCAAACCTTCCCCTTCGGATTTCGCTGCGTCGTCTGCGGCGCGAGCTTGAAACGTCCGTGTTCCTTCCACTCTTTCGTCGAAGCCTCGGCCAGCACCACGGTCCCGGAATTTTCCTCCAAACAAACCAGCATCCCATCCACGAAATGCACCGCGCCCTTGCCCAGCGCCTTGCTCACCCACAACGCCTCGCCCGTCTTCAAACTCTGGCACGTCCAGCCGCCCTTGTCGGAATATCCGAACAAATTTTCGCCCGCCAAAATCACGCCGCCGTGATGATTCACCATCGTCGTGTTCACCCACGCGTCGCTCGCTTTGTTCTCCGCGTCGATCGTCACCAGCTTGCAACCCACGCCGTAACCCGACGCGATATACACCGTGTTGTCCCTCACAATCGGCGTCGGGATCACCGCCGTTTTCCCCTGCCAATCCGACTGCCACAACACCTTTCCCGACGCCGCGTCGATGCCCGCAAGATGCTGTTGCGTGAGTTGCACGTACTGCCGCGTTTTGTTGATCGTCGCGACCACCGGCGACGAATACTGCGCGCCGTCCGTCCAGTCCGCGCTCTGCCAGACTTTTTTCCCCGTCGCCTTGTCCAGCGCGAGCAGCGTGCCCTCCTTCCCGCCCGGCGTGCAGATGACGCGGTCGCCATCCACCAGCACCGATTCCGTGTAACCCCAGCCCGGCTTGCCGCCGCCGAAATCCGCCATGCTCACCTGCCACACCGGCTTGCCGTCCGCCGCGTTCGCGCACAGCAAATAGCCCATCCCGCTCATCGCATACACGCGCCCGCTCTCGACCGACGGCGTGCCGCGCGGGCCGTTGCCCCAGCCGTTTTTCAAAAGCGGTCCCAGTTCCGTCGCCCAAAGTTCCTTCCCCGATTTCGCATCCACTGCGAGGAGAAATTCCGTGTCCCCGCGCAACCCCATCGTGAACAACTGCTCGCCCACAATCGCCACGCCCGCGTAGCCCAGGCCCACGTCCTTGTTCACCCACAACTGCTTCGGCCCGCCCTCCGGCCACGACTTTGCGATGCCCGTGTCCGGCGAATGATCATCGCGATTCGGCCCGCGCCACTGCGGCCAATCCGCGGCCCGCGCGGAGGAAAAAGTGAGGGCAGTGAAAGCACACCACGAGGCGAACAGATTTGGTTTCATAAAAAGATTACCGACGAAAATTGCGGCTGTGTGTTGCCGCTTTGAACGTGGCCCCGAAAGAACTATTCCTGCGGCCAACCCATCATCCGGTGCCTCCCCCATTTGTAGGAGACGAGGTAACGAGGCTCTAACCTTTTCTGCGCGGGGATCGTCCCACCATCGGTCGTCGCCATTCCGTGGCAGCCTCGACCTCCGCCTTCGGACGCGCTTCGTTTCTACCGCTCCACGCCCATTCAAGAGGTTAGAGTCTCGTTACCTCGACTCCTACAAAACGACGCGACGTAAACTGTGTTGCATCTGCAACACAATCTCGGGCGTTCGATTTCGTGGGGAGCCGGACGCCCGGGCTATCACGCCACCTTTTGCACCTCGGAGGGGACGGAGCCACACCGTAGGTTTGACCGCGTGAGTCACACAGCTAAGGTCGCGCGATGATTCACTTGCGCGACCGCACTTCCCTTCG
>JAYVOY010000188.1:0-8053 GCA_043757645.1 Verrucomicrobiota bacterium | reverse complement strand
CACGAGGGGTCTTCGCCTGTTGTCACCGTTGTGGCGACACCCCCTTCGGCGGGCACAATGCACAGCTCGAAATCCGCGCGCTGGCAGGTGAAAATAATGGATTTGCCGTCTGGCGACCAATCCGGCTCGGAGGGGTTAATCGCGCCATCAATCGCAATCCGCTGCGGCGTCCCACCGGTCGCGGGAATCTTCATCAACGAACGGCGTTCCCGAATCTTCGTGGCATAGCAAATCCACTGGCCATCCGGCGACCAGCACGGCGAGGATTCATCCTCCGGCGTGAAGGTTAGTTGCTTCAAATTCGCGCCGTTGAGGTCGGCCACATAAATATCCGGGCTGCCACCCTTGCTTAGGACCATCGCCATCTTGCCGGTCGTCGAAATGGCGGGACTGCCATTAAGACCCGAGTAGCGCGAGACCGCCGCGCGCGCGCCCGAGTCTAGGTCGTGATAGAAAATGTCGGGGTTATCGAATTTATAGGAAGTGTAATAGAGCAGCCTGCGTCCAGGCGCCCAGGTGGGAGCTGCTACCAGGGAATTATCCTGCGTCACCTGCACCGCATTATGACCATCATAGTCGGCGATATAGACTTCGCTCGTCCTGCCTAGCTCGGCTTTATAGGCAATTCGCGTCTGCGCGATGCCATTTTGCCCCGTCAATTTCAGCACAATATCATCCGAAAGCGCGTGGGCCTGACTGCGCAAAGTCGGGGCCACGTAGGCTTTGGCCAGTAGATCTGCCGGATTATTACGAAGTTTTAGGCGCGCTTCCAACCGCCCCTGATTTATCGCGCCGGTCACTGTGTAGGAGGCGGCCTCGGGTTCGGTGATTTTGAAGCCCGACAATTCCAAGTCGAACCTAAGCACGGACGTAACCTCCGGAGGAAATCCCACTAACGCGATCGGGGTTGGCTTGTAATAACCTGGGACCGTAATCCGTTCCGGCCCAGAGGAGGATTGCGCCGCCTCCAAGCCCGCGGCGGCGTTGTGTAGCAACAGCCCGGAAAGCGCCAGCCAGCGGGCGCACAAATTGAAATTCATCCGAGCAGTCTTTTCGCTTTGAGGTTGAAATCAATGATAAACGTCCGCTCCTTCGCGCGATCACTGGGTGGAAACGCCTCGATGAATTTGACCCCCCGCAGCGCACTCTCGATGGACTTGTCCAACACCGGGCGGCCCGAGGACTTGGTTAAGCGCGCCTCGATTACGCGCCCGTCGCGGCTGATCGTGACCGTCGCCTCCGCCACGATTCCCGACTCAGCCACGCCATTCGGGACGATCCACGCGTTCTGATACATCGTCACCACGATGGCTCCGTAATCGACCACCGCCTCGTCGCTCGCCCCATCCCTGGGTGTGGCGGTGATCGGCTGCGCGAGGGTTTTTTGGAGGTGGGCCAAAGCATCGTTGACGCGGCTCACAGCTTGCGTGTGTTGGGCGGCGGCCAGATCGTTCACCTTGACCTTGTTGCTCGCAGTGTCCTTGGGCTTGTCACCGCCGCGCGGTTTTACCGCGTCGAGATCCACCTTCACCGCGGGCTTCGGTCCGGTCGGTTTCACGCTGCTGAGGTCCGTTGTGTGCGTTGGGCGGACAATCTCTGTGAGTTGAACGTGGACCGGCGGCGCCTTTTTCACCTCGGACGGCTTCGGCGTAAGCTTCGGCGGTGTGGGCGGAGTCGGCGGCGCGGGGCGCACGATATCAAGGCGCGGAGTCGGCGGCGTGAGCTCGACGACTGGTGTTCGGGGCGTTGGTGGCGTTGGCGTTGTGGTGCGGCCGCGCAAAGCCCGCTCGATGTCGGCCGCAGCAATGATTTCCGTCGGGATGATATTTTCCACCTTTTCCCGCGTGTGAAACGCCGCGCCAAACACGACCGCCACCAACAGGAACGCGTGCATCCCCGCGGAGGTGAGCAGGCATTTCTTTTGCAGCGGGTTCATCACTTGGGCGGTTTGGTGCGCAGCGAAAAGCGCGTGATGCCGTTGCGCTGGCAGCGATCGATAATCGCGTAGGTGTCCTTGTTGATGCCGTTTTCGTCGGCGCGAATGAACACCAGCGTGTCGGGATTGGCCTGGTGCGCCTTGACCAACTCGGCCTCGATGCGGTCCAGCGTCGCCACGCGCCCATCGAGCATATAGACCCCGCGCGCGCCGACCTCGATGGTGCGAATATCGTTTTTGTTGAGTGTCTTGTCCGCCGCGCCGCCCACCGGCAGCTTGAGGTTGATCCCCTGTTCGAGCAGCGGCGTGGTGATGACGAAAATAATCAACAACACGAACGCCAGGTCGAGCAGCGGCGTGATGTTGATGTCGCTCAAAGTGACGAGCGAATTTCGTTGGGAGAAACGGCGCATGGCGGGCGTTATTTCTTTTTGCCCGCCGGCGGCAGCACGATCAGCGGCTCCCGTTCCGGCGGCGGCGCGGGTGCGGCCATGCCGGGTTCCGTGGGCAATTGATCGACCGGCGGTCCCTCGTCGCGTTCGCCGCCGCCCATTTGCGCAATGCGGAAAATCACCTTCGAGGAAACGTAGGACACCGCGAGCACCAACACGACTTTGCGAATCAATCCCCCATGCCGGTCCACCACCCAGTGCTTCAATTTTCGAAACACGCTGTTGCGCAGGTGATGCCCACAAACCCGGCACACCGCGCGCGACCGCAAGTTCACCTGACTGCACCCCGAGCACGTGAGATAAAGCGCCTCCCCGCACGCCCGACACACGCGCGCCTCGTCGGCATTCATCCCGCCGCATTTCGAGCATTTCAGCCGCCCCAGTGTCGGTGCGGGTGCCGGGGCCGTGAACCGCGGACGGCGGACTTTAAGGTCTTCAATGCGCATCTTCGTCGGTGAGATATTCGGTTTCGATCTTGGACATCAATTCCTGCGCGAAGTTATCCAACTCGACCGTCAGCACGCGCAGGTTATGAACCAGCCAATTATAGCCGAACATCGACGGGATCGCCACCAACAACCCAGCCACGGTCGTGACCAGCGCCGCCGCCACGCCGGGAGCCATCGTCGCGAGGTCCGCCCTGCCCTGCATCGCCACATAGCTGAACGCGCTCATCACGCCCCACACCGTGCCCAACAGCCCGAGGAACGGTGCGCCGCTCACCGCGATCGCCAGCAGGATCAAGCCCGACTCCAAACGCAACGCCTCCTGCGCCACCGCGGTTTCGAGCGTGCGCTTGATGTGCTCGACGGCCTTGAACGAAACGGTTTTTCGCCGCCCGTCGCCCGTGGGATTTTTCAACCGCTTGTCCAACTCCACACAACCCTGCTGATACACCGCGAACAGCGGGCAACCCTCCACCCGCACCCGCCGGTCGAAAATTCCCAGCACGTTTTTTTGCGCGCGAAATTCGCTGCTGAAATACTCATTATACTCCGCGGCGCGCCGCATCTGCAGCCCCTTGGCGGCCATCACCGACCACGCAAACATCGAGAAAATCACCAACACCACGATGATGATCTTGCCCTCCAACGTGGCCTGGCCCCAGAGGTACAGCAGCTCCACCTGATTCGGCGCGGCGGCCAGCAGCAACAGCGAAATGTTCATCAGCAAAATTCAACCCGTTCGTGCGACGGATTGGTGTAGCGTCCGACGGAAGGCCGGTCAAAGGGTTTCAGTGAAAGCGCGGCGGGAAACGCGCGGATCCATGTGGCGGGGAAGGCAGCCGCGGAAAATGAGGCGGAAAATCCAAGCCCAAAGCCCAGGGAAACCCCGGGAAACCAGACTCCAGACCGCCCCCGCGCGTGACCCCACTCGGGGCGGCGAAATTATTTCCACACCGAGACCGCAGAAATAAAACCGAGGGCCGCGCGTGCGCAAAAAAAACGCCCGCGTCAAACCGCCCCGCTCGCACTCACCCGCGGCCGCGCCTCGACAAACCGCCGCACGCGCGCGAACTCGACGCGCGCTTTCTCCAGCGCCTCCGCGACGCCGGCGAGCTGCCCCTCCTGGCCGCACTTCTCCATCGCGCGCATCAGGGGCACCATGCCCACGATGCCGCACGACGCGCTCGCGCCGACGGAATTATGCGCGAGCCGCTGCACGTCGGCCGCATTTGCCGCGTCGAACGCGACCTGCAATTTGGCCAGCGTCTGCGGCGTTTGTTGCAGATACAATTCGAGCAGTTCCTGAATCATCCCGGCATCGCCGCCGCTCACATTTTCCAGTCGCGACAAATCCACCACCGCCCCGCCACCACTCGTCAACTTCCCCTCTTCCGCGACCCCTCGTGTCGTGGCCACAGTCGTCGCCGCCGGGGTCGTCGGCGCAGGCTTCACCTCCGCCGCCGGCTTCACTTCCGTCGCGGGCGCGCCTGCCTTCGGAGCCGTCCCCGGCACGCCCGCGCCCACCGCGAGCGGTCCCCAATAACGCAGCATGTCCTGCACAATTTCCGGCCGCACCGGCTTGCTCAAATAATCGTTCATCCCCGCCTCGAGGCATTTCTCGCGGTCGCCGGACAGCGCATTGGCCGTCATCGCGATGATCACCGGCGACAGCGGCCCCGTGCTGCGGCGGATGCGCCGCGCCGTCTCGAGGCCGTCGAGTTCCGGCATTTGCACATCCATGAAAAGCACATCGAACCGCTCGCGCGCCAGCAACTCGATCGCCTCCTGCCCGCCCGCCGCCACGCGCGCGTCGTAACCCATTTGCCGCAACACCCGCACGCCGACCTTTTGATTGATGGCGTTGTCATCCACCACCAACACCCGCAGCGGCAGCGTCGCCCCCAGCTTGACATCAATGCGCGTCGTCGCGCGCCGCGCCACCGGCGCGGGCATGCGCACGCCCGCGAGCACCTCGAGCAACACCGCCGACAACTGCGCCTCCTTCAACGGCTTGCCCACCACCCCCGCCCACCAACGCACCGCCCCCTGCCCCATCGACTTCTGTCCCGGATACGCCAGCGCGAGCAACGGCAGCGCCTGCCCCGCGGGAAACGCGCGGATCAAATGCAGCAACCGCGCCTCCAGCATATCCCTCATGTCCGCGTCCAAAATCGCCAGCTCCGGCGGCTCCGGCGCGTTCAGCGCCGCCACCACCGCGCCCAGTTCGCCCGCCTCCGTCACGCGCATTCCCCACCGCCCCGCGCACGCCGCCAGCAACCGCCGGTTCGTCGCACTGTCGCTCGCGACCAACAACCGCCGCCCCGCCAGCGCCGGACTCGCCACATGGGGCAGCGGCGCCTCGTCCAGCTTCGTCGCCGTCAACGGCAGCACAAAATGAAACGCCGCGCCCTCACCCTCGCGGCTCTCCGCCCAAATGCGACCGTCCATCAACTCCACCAAGTTTTTGGAAATCGCCAGCCCTAAACCCGTGCCGCCAAACCGCCGCGTCGTCGCGGCATCGACCTGCATGAACGATTGGAACAACCGCCCCAGCGCCGCCCCCGCAATGCCAATCCCCGTGTCGCGCACCGTGAAATGCACCTCGCGCAATCCGTCCGGCCCCGTCTTCGTCACCCGCGCCGCCACCACGATTTCACCGCGCGCGGTGAACTTGATCGCGTTGCCGAGCAAATTCAAAAACACCTGCCGCAGCCGCATGAAATCGCCGACCACCCACGCCGGCACGTCGTCCGCCAACTCGCACGCCAGATTCAACCCCTTCTCCGCCGCCTTCGGGGCCAGCAAATCCAGCGCGCGCTCCACGCACTGCCGCAACTGCAGCGGCTCCCGCTCCAGCTCCATTTTTCCGCACTCGATCTTCGAGAAATCCAAAATGTTGTTGATCTGCGCGAGCAGCGCCTCCCCGCCCTCGCGAATCGTCTCCACCAACTCGCGCTGCTCCCGCGTCAACGGCGATTCCAGCAACAAATCCGTCATCGCGATCACGCCATTCATCGGCGTGCGCAACTCGTGGCTCATGTTCGCCAGGAATTGCGACTTCGCCCGCGTCGCCGCCTCCGCCGCCTGCCGCGCCGCCGTCAACTCCTTGTTGGATTCGAGGAGTTGATCCTGCAGGGTCTTGGCCCGCAGCACCGCCATGATCCGCGCCCGCAATTCCGCCGGCACAAACGGCTTCGTGACAAAATCAATCGCGCCCCATTCAAACGCCCGCACCTTGTCCTGAATGCTGTTCCCCGCCGTCAGCATCACCACCGGAATGCCCCGCAACTCCGGATCCGCCTTGAGTTCCCTCAACACCTCCCACCCATCCATCCCCGGCATCGTCACATCCAGCACGATCAAATCCCGCCGCCCCGCCGCCGCGCAATCCAAGCCCTCGCGCCCGTTATACGCGTCGGCAAACCGCACGCCCGCCTGCTCCAAACTGGCCCGGATCACCCCATGCAAATCCGGGTCGTCATCGATCAGCAGAATTTCGAAAGGCACGGGTTTCATATCGGCAAAAAGGCCCCGCCCGCACCGGAAAAACGGCGGCGGCGACCCGGCGGGCCGCACCACCGGGGAAGACCCGGCTAACCGCCGCCATCCGGCTGGGACCACGCCAAAATGAACCTCGTCGCGGAGTATGCAACCCCAAGAAACACGGAGCCCCACAACACCCACCGGCCCGGCGAACTGGCCAGCCACTTCTTCCACCGCTTGGCCAGCGTGTTGCGAAAATACACCCCGCACGCCCCGCACGCCCCGCGCGCCCGCAGACTGCCCGCCCCGCACGCCCGGCACGTCACATACAGCCCCTCCAAGCACTCTTGGCACGCCCGCGCGCTCAACGGATTGCCCGCCGCGCACTTCGAGCACACCAACCGCCCCGCGCCCGCCAGCCACGGCGCCACTCGATTTAAAATGTGTGCTTTCATGCCCGCCCCGGGAGGTTTAACCGCGCCCACGACTTCCGTTTCCGTGCGTGAATTCATTTCTGCTTTCCCACCCGCGCCTGCCGTTTTGGGACGGGCAATTCTACCTCACCTTTCCAAAAATCTCGAATGCCAACACCCAATCAGCGCCAGCGGGGGTCCGCATCTTGACACGGCCCGCAGTGGGGCCGCGTTGCCGCGCGGCCTCGCTCCCCGTTCCAACCCTCCCCTCCGCGGGTGCGATTAAAAGCGGGTGAGGGCATCCAGAAACGTAGCGCAGACTTCCCAGTCTGCTGTGTCGCCGATTTCCAAATCGGCGGGGCGTGACAACGCCGACGGTGTTGGCGGAACGGATGCTTCGCAGGCTGGAAGCCGTGCGACCCAGCCGACTGGGAAGTCTGCGCTACCTCACCCACTTTTAATCACACACACCCTCCGCCCGCCGCCAACCTTTGGCTTCGCGCCACCCCATGAACATGGGATGTTCGCCCCCACATCGCCCATGCTCGCACCGCTCGAACCCAGCCACCGCACCGCCCTCTCGCTGACGGTGCTGGTCGGGCTGTTGGTGTGGGAAACCGCCGCGCCATTTTTCCCGTTCTTCGCCCGCGAACCGCGCGCGCGCCTGCCCCACGGCTGGCGCAACATTTTTCTCGGCCTCCTCAACGCCCTCGTCACCAGCGCGCTCTTCGTCGTCCTCTGGCGGCACGTCGCCGACTGGACCGCCCACCACTCCTTCGGCGTTTTGCGCTGGCTCGCGTTGAGTGGTTGGAGTCGCCTCGCCGCCGCGATTTTGCTCTTCGATGCCTGGATGTACGGCTGGCACCGCCTCAGCCATCGCGTGCCGTTTTTCTGGAAATTCCATCGCACCCACCACACCGATTTCCAGATGGATGTCACCACCGCGAACCGCTTTCACCTCGGCGAAATCATCGCCTCCTCGCTCCTCCGCATCCCCGTCATTGCGCTGCTCGGCCTCAGCCTCCCGGAATTGGCGCTCTATGAAACCCTGATGTTCACCACCGTTCAGATTCAACACGCCAACCTCACCCTCGGCCCGCGCCTGGATCGCGTGCTGCGCGTCCTCTTCGTCACCCCCTTCATTCACAAAGTCCACCACTCGCGCTGGCAGCCCGAGACCGACTCCAACTACAGTTCGTTCTTCTCCTTTTGGGACCGTCTCTTCGGCACGTTTCGCCTGCGCGAGGATCCCCGCACCATCCAATTCGGCCTCGCTGAATTCGACGACCCGCGCCACCACACGCTCCACGGTCTCTTCGCCAC
>JAYVOY010000187.1:0-8075 GCA_043757645.1 Verrucomicrobiota bacterium | reverse complement strand
CGCCGGCGAACATCCGCGGACTGCGCGGCGGCTGGCTGCATCGGAACTGGCACCGGCTGACGCTGCCGAATGCGGTGGGGCAACTCCGGAAGAATGGTTTTTTCGGCGCGGATTTGCTGTACATCGACAGCATTTACCAGCCGCACTGGCTGCGCACGCTGGAGTGTCGGAAGACCTTTCTGCGCGTGCCGGATAATCATTCGGGCTTCAGCAAGTTCACGCCCGCCGCGTGCGCCGCGGAGCGCGAGATCGCGCAGAATGTCGATCTGGTTGGCTACACCGCGCCGAGTCTGAAGGAGTACGTCGAGAGTTTTTCCCCGAAGCGGACGGCGCTGATTCCGAACGGCGTGAACTTTCAACACTTCGCCGGGACGGCGCGCGCGCAGCCCGCGGACCTGGCGAAAATCCCGCGACCGATCGCGGTTTACGTCGGCGCGATCGAGGAGTGGTTCAATTTCGAGATGCTGCGCACGGCCAGCCAGCGGTTGCCGGAAATGTCGTTCGTGCTGATTGGCCCGGAAAAACTGGCGGTCGAGCGGTTGTCGAATCTGCCCAACGTGCATATTCTCGGCCGCCGCAAATACGATGATTTGCCCGCGTACTTGCAGCATTGCGATGTCGGGATCATCCCGTTCGACGTGCGGGGTCACGCGACGCTGATCGACCACGTGAATCCGCTGAAGCTCTACGAATATCTCGCGTGCGGATTGAATTGTGTGTCGGTTCGATGGCGCGCATTGGAAGAGTTGAAAAGCCCGGCGGTTCTGTGCGATACTGCGGAGGAATTTGTACGCGGGTTGCAGCGCGTGGTGCAAAACCGGGGCGAGCGAGAGCGCAATGTGGAGTTCGCGCGCGCGTTTGACTGGGAACGGCAGGTGGAAAAGCTGTTGAGTTCGCTGCAGTTGTAAATGATCAAGTCGATTTTCGCCGATTTTTTGGTGGATCCCCGCAAGCTCCTTGTCGGGGGATTTTTGCTGTGTCTGGCGACGATGTCGGCGCACGTGATGGACTGCGAATTCGCCTTCTCCGAATATCTGTTCATCGTCCTGTGCATCGTGTTTTTGCTGCCGCTGTTCTCGCTGGGAAAGCTCGATCCGCTGGTCGAAATCGAGGTTCCCAACAAGCTGGCGGCCGGCTTTCTGGCCGTGTCGGTCATCTTGGTGGCCTACAATATCTCCCTGATTGGCGCGCCCCTCCTCCTGCTGAAGATCATCCGCGGGGAGAGTTTGGAGAAGCAGTACGGCTTTTATTACCATCATCAATTCAAGTTGAGTTTCATCGTCTGGTCGTTGTTCACCGTGTTGATTCCCATGGCCTTTTTCGTGAAATCCAAGGTGCTGGGAATCTGGATGGTGGTCTGGAGCGTGGGGATGAGCACGTTGATTCAGATCAAGATGCCGTTCTTGTTCGGCTTCTTGTATGCGGCCATTTTGTTCCGCCTGACCGGCCGGAAAATTCGGATGGTGCCGCTGGCGATTTGCGCGGCAGTTCTCGTGGTCCTGTTCTTGTTCGTGAATTCAACCCGCACAGGGGAGAATTTGGCGGACGCCACCTATGTGATCGGCCTCTCGGAAACGTGGGCGAAATTCGACCCGTTGATCTGGGGCCCCGCCTCCTATTTGGCGGCGCCGATTGCCAACGCGTTGCTGACGATGCGGTACGAGCCGTTTCGGTTTGATCTGGATGGGATCCTCAAAATATTGCCCGCGATGATCCTCGATCCGATGGGGTCCACCTATGATTACGAGGATAAGTTTCCCGACCTGCGCCTCGTGCGTTGGTATGATGCCTCGAACATCATTTCGGGCTGGGGGCATCTGTCGAACAACCTCGGGGTGATCGGGATGCTGGCGTTCAACACCGGCATGGCCTTTGTGCTGGTGATGGCCGCCCGGAGTAACTTCTTCGGCAAGCCGGCGCTGTTGGCCTTCTTTCTGGTCAACTGCCGCAATTGCGCGCT
The DNA here is from genome assembly GCA_043757645.1 of Verrucomicrobiota bacterium. Taxonomy (GTDB): domain Bacteria; phylum Verrucomicrobiota; class Verrucomicrobiia; order Limisphaerales; family BJHT01; genus BJHT01. Next base: position 6,115 of record JAYVOY010000187.1, on the reverse strand, counting down.
CTACCCCGTGGAAGACTACTTTTTTGAACCGACCGCACTCTCGGAGTTTTTGTTGCTGGCCCTGTGTTTCCAGTGGGCAAAAATTAATTTCTACGCCGTGGCCCCGGTCGAGGCGGGGGTGGAGCCGGAGGAGCTTGAATCGCCACCCGCGGAAGCCGTCGTCCCGGTGGTCGCCGCAACCCGCCGCGGGCGGCCCTAACGCAATGAGCGAAGGTGGCGCGGTGACGACGCGCGTTTTTCCAGTTGGTTTTCGGGTCCTTGCGGCGGCGCTGATTTCCCGGGCCTGCCGTCGGCGGGGGAGCCAGCCGCACGATTCATCCAATCTGCCGGCCGCCGGAATTTCCCCGCGCACCGGAGGATACCGGGCCGGCTGGCGTTACCCGGGCGGTGACGCGCCTTGCAACCATGACCTTTTCGCGACGGCAATAATCCTGTGATAAAATCTTCGATGGGGAGAATTCTCCTGGTGGTTGAACCCGGCGTGGATGGCGTGTTTCGCCATGTCGAGGCGCTGGTTCATTTCCTGTTGCCGCAGGGCTTCGCCGTCGATCTGGCTTATTCCGATGTGCGCAAATCCGATCGGCTCGCGGTCTTGGTGGAACACGTCCTGGCCAAGGGCGGCAGCGTCTTGAACCTGCGCGTCGGCAATTCCCCCGGCCTCGGCGATCTGCGCGCCTTCCGGAACCTGCTCCGTTTCGTGCGCGAACGAAAACCCGCGGTCATCCACGCGCACAGTTCCAAAGCCGGCGGCCTGGCCCGCGGACTCGCGTTGCTGGGAGTGCCCGCCGCCTTTTTTTATACTCCGCATGCGTATTATGGCATGGCGGGCAAAGGCGGGGTGAAGCCTTGGTTCTTCAATCAAATCGAGCGCTTCCTCGGGCGCTTCGGCACGAGCATCAATTTGTCCGACGGCGAAGTGGCGTTTGCGCGCGAGACGCTCGGTCTTGCGAAAGAACGACTGCGACTCATTCCGAACCCCGTGGACACGACGGTTTTTCGCCCCGTCGATTCCGACGCGCGCGCGCGGCTCAAGTCGGGACTCGGGCTTCCCGGCGACGCCATCATCCTGGGCGCGGTGGGGCGGCTCGCGTTTCAGAAAGACCCGCTCACGCTGTATCGCGCCGTCGCGCCCGCGTTGCAGCGCGATCCGCGGCTGCATTTGTACCATTTGGGCAAGGGCGAACTGGACGCCGAGTGCCGCGCGCTCGCGACCGAGTTGGGCATCGCGCACCGCATCATCCGCAAGGATTACCTCAGCAGCCCCGCGTGCTTTTACCAGACGATCGACGCGATGATTCTCACGTCGCGCTACGAGGGTTTGTCGTTCGCCGTGCTCGAGGCGCTCGCGGCGGATTTGCCGGTGATCCTCAGCGACGTGCCGGGCAACCGCGACTTCCTTCACATCGGCCTCTCGCACTGCTGGGCGGGCGCGCTGGAGCAACCGGCGACGTTCACCAAAGCCATTGCGGCGTGGCTCGAAGACCGCAAGGCCGCGCGTCCGTGCAATCACCGCGCGACGGCGGAAAAGCGTTTCAGCCAGGCCGCCTGCTTCGGCGCGATCGTGCGCGAATATGAGGCGGCGCCGGGCGTTCGCGTTGACCAACCGGGTCGCGTGCCGACCGCGCCGAACGAGGAAGTGGCGGCGTCGCGCTGACACTCCGGCGTAGCGATGCAAAAGGACCGCCGCCGTCCCGGCGGCTCACGGTGTGGGCAGTCCGCGCGGGCCATTCACACGGCCGCTTTTGATTCACTGTTCAGGGAATATTTTGAACTGCGGAAAATGCCCGCCGCCACCGTCTTTGGACGGTGTGAGCCGCCGAGACGGCGGCGGTCCCACGGCATCGTTACGGCTCAGTTGGACGGTGAGTGATCGTGGTGGAAGTGGTTTTGCGGCGCTGAAATTGCCGCTCTGCGTAACCACTCCGCGCGCGGCGGCGTCACTCGCCCAGATGAATTCACCGCGAACCGCGCGCCGGCGACTGGCTTTCAAACTTCTGCTTTGGGGGGCGCTCACGTGGCTTGGCGGCGCCGCATCAGGGATCGAACTGCCGGATGTTTCCGGCCAACTCCAGCGCCCGCTCGAAAAATCTTCCGCCCGCGCCGACGTCGTTATTTTTGTCCTCCACGATTGCCCCATCGCGAATGCCTTCGCGCCCGAGATCAACCGCCTGACCGCGGAGTTTCAGCCGCGCGGCGTGCGCTTCTTCGTCGTTCACGTTGATCCGAGTCTCACGCCCGCCGCCGCGAAACAACACGCGAAGGATTTCGCTTTCGTGTGTCCCGTGTTGCTCGACCGCCAGCACGCGCTCGTCGCGCGCCTCAAGGCCGCGGTGACGCCCGAGGCGTTTGTCGTCAGCCCCGCGGGCGAGACGCTCTACCGCGGGCGCATCGACGACCGCTTTGTCGAGCTTGGCAAACGCCGGCAGGAACCCACGCGCCGCGACCTGCGGCTCGCCTTGGAAAATGTTCTCGCCGACAAACCCGTGACGGAACCCGTCACCAAAGCCGTTGGCTGTTTCATCCCCACTGTGAAACGTTCTGCGCCGTGAAATTTTTTATGCCGCTTTCACCCATTGCGCCGCGCGCCGCCGCGCTCCTTTCGCTCACCATTTTCTTCGCGACCGCGCGTGCGGCCACCGCCGCGACAACCCCCACGAATCCACCCGCCCCGCCCGCCGCCACCGCCGTCACGTTTAATCACGACATCGCGCCGCTGCTGTTCAAGAACTGCTCCGGCTGCCACCGCCCCGGCGAGGTCGCGCCCTTCGCCCTGCTCAATTACGAGGACGCCCGCAAGCGCGCCAAGCTCCTCGCCAAAGTCGTTGGCGACCGCTTCATGCCGCCGTGGAAGGCCGATCCCGCCGTCGGAAAATTCCACGACGTCCGCCGCCTCAGCGACGCGCAAATCGCGCTCGTGCAACACTGGGCCGCCGCCGGCGCGCCCGAGGGTCGCCCCGAGGATTTGCCCGCCGCGCCGAAGTTCACGAGCGAATGGGCGCTCGGCGAACCCGACCTGATCCTCCAGCCCACCGAGGCTTACCACCTCGAAGCCGAGGGCCGCGACGTGTACCGCGCCTTCGTGATCCCGACGGGTTTCACGGAGGACCGCTACCTTTCCGCGATTGATTTCCGCCCCGGAAATCGCGCCGTCGTGCATCACGTCATCGCCTACCTCGACACCACCGGGCAGGCGCGAAAACTCCAGGCCGCCGCGGCCGGTCCCGGCTTCACCACCGGCGGCGGCCCCGGATTCATTGGCGCGGAATGGCTCGAAGGCTGGGCGCCCGGAAAAAATCCCCGCCACCTTCCCGCGCGCCACGGCAAATTGATTCCCGCCGGCGCGGATGTCGTGCTGCAAGTCCATTACCACCGCACCGGCAAACCCGAGCGCGACCAAACGCGCGTGGGCCTCTACTTCGCGCAGGGCACGGTCGCTCACCGCGTCCACGTTTCGCGCGTCAATTCCCGCGGCCTGCAAATCCCGCCGGGCGAAACGAACTTCCTCGCGCGCGGTTCCATTCCCGTTCCCGCCGCGGCCACCGTGCTTGAGATTTTTCCCCACATGCACCTGCTCGGTCGCGAGATGACCGTCACCGCGACGCTGCCTGATGGGCGCGAGATCGGCATGATTCACGTGCCCGACTGGGACTTCAACTGGCAGCTCGGTTACGCCTACGAAACCCCGCTGAAACTCCCGCGCGGCTCGCGCATCGACCTCGTCGCGCGCTACGACAACTCCGAGCAAAATCCGCGCAACCCGAATCACCCGCCCAAGCTCGTTCGCTGGGGCGAGCAGACCAACGACGAGATGTGCCTCGCGTTCCTCAGCTACACGACCGACGCGCCCTTCCGCACCGGCGCTCCGGGCGTGGCGGGCGCGAAGGTTTGGCAAAATCTCTCCAAGGCGCTGCGCGAGGAACTCCTCCGTCGCTTCGACAAAAACGGCAACGGCGTCCTCGACGAATCCGAACGCGCCGAAGCCCTTCGCTACTGGCAAAGCCTCAAACAAGGCGCGGGGAAATGACGGGGGCGGAAAAATAACCCGCGCCGCGCCGCGCTCCCGCTGCGTGGAGCGTCCGTTCCGTGCCTTTCCATTTCAGAATTCGGCTTGCATCGCTCAGGGATTTGTCACCTCGGGCGGCCCGCCGGCGGAGCAGGATATTCGCCGGCGCCGGTCCGTGGCGAAACGGGTCACAGCCCCTCGGGTTTTCCCGTCGCGAATTTTTCCCGTCGCGAATTTTTCCCGTCGCAAATTTTTCCCGTCGCAAAATTTTCACTCGCCGCCGCGCGGGCAATCCGGTTCACTCCGCGCGTTCCCGAAAAAATCTCCATCACTCCGTGAGGATTGCGCCCATGAAAACACTACTTCTGCTCGCCCTCGGTTCCATGCTCGTCAGCACCGCGCGCGACGCGAGCGCGCAGGCCGCGCCTGTCCGCCTCCCCGAGGTGGTCGTCCGCGGCACCGCGCTCCACACGCCGGACCTCGCCGCCGTCACCGCCGCGCTCGCCCGCCCGTTGCTCGAGACCGATCAGCCGCTCGCCGAAGTCCAGGCCTTCACCGAACGCCGCATCCCGCGCGTGCCGGCCGTGGCCGCGGTCCCGAGTTGGTCCGCCTCGGTCGCTTGGTCCGCCACCGCCAACCAACTCCGCCGCGACACGCTCAGGAAAGTCATCTTCCGCGGCGAAGCCAAAACGTGGCGCGACGCCAAGCTCGGCGTCGAGTGGCTCGACACCATTCCCGGCGGCCCCGGCTACTCGATTCTCAAACTCCGCTACGAAGCCCTCCCCGGCCTGTGGATTCCCGCGCTCCTCTACGTTCCCGACAATCTCACGGGCCGCGTCCCCGTCGTCCTCAACGTCAACGGCCACGATGGCAAGGGCAAAGCCGCCGACTACAAACAACTCCGCTGCATCAACCTCGCCAAGCGCGGCATGATGGCCCTCAACGTCGAGTGGCTCGGCATGGGCCAGTTGCGAATGCCCGCCAACAATCACGGCGCGATGAACCAGCTCGACCTCTGCGGCACCAGCGGCATCGCGCCGTTCTTCCTCGCGATGTCCCGCGCGCTCGACGTGCTCCTTGACAACCGCCACGCGGACCCCGCGCGCGTCGCCGTCGCGGGACTTTCCGGCGGCGGTTGGCAGACCATTTTCATCAGCGCGCTCGACACGCGCGTCACGCTCGCCAATCCCGTCGCGGGCTACTCGAGCTTCCTCACGCGCATCCGCCACTTCTCCGACCTCGGCGATTCCGAGCAAACCCCGAGCGACCTCGCGACCGTCGTGGATTACGCGCACCTCACCGCGATGCTGGCCCCGCGCCCGCTGCTGCTCACCTACAACACCAAGGACAATTGCTGCTTCCGCGCCGATCACGCGCTCCAGCCGCTGCTGGACGCCGCGCAACCGATCTACACGGCCTTCGGAAAAACGGAGAATCTCCAGAGCCACGAAAACATCTCCCCCGGTGATCACAACTTCGGCGAAGACAATCGCGACGCCTTTTACCAAATGCTCGGCGCGCATTTCTTTCCCGCCAAACTCGATTATCCGCACCACGAAATTCCGAGCACGAACGAGGTGAAAACCGCCGAGCAACTTCACGTCCCGCTGCCCGCCAGAAACGCCACACTGAATTCCCTGGCCCGCGACCTCGCCCAAAATCTGCCGCGCCCGGAAAAAACCTTCACCGACCAGGCCACCGCCGGCGCGTGGGGGCCAAAGCACCGCCAGAGCCTGCGCGAAATCGTCCACGCCTCCGACCTGAGCGTGGAAGCCAAGAATATCGCGGCCGAGGAAAAGGACGGCCTCTGGACCTCGTGGTGGCAGCTCCGCCTCGGCGGCGAATGGACTGTGCCCGTCGTGGAACTCACCGCGGGCATTCCGACTTCGACCGTCCTCTTCGTCGCCGACGCGGGCCGCGCGAAATCTTCACCCGAGGTGCAACGCCTCCTCGCCGAGGGCAAACGCGTGCTTGCGCTCGATCCGTTTTATTTTGGTGAATCCAAGATCACGTCGCACGACTGGCTCTTCGCCATCCTCGCCGCGTCCACCGGCGAACGCCCGCTCGGCATTCAAGCCAGCCAGCTCGCCGCGACCGCCCGCTGGGCGCGCG
>JAYVOY010000186.1:0-8130 GCA_043757645.1 Verrucomicrobiota bacterium | reverse complement strand
TATGATTACTACGGCAACGACGGCGGACTCTCGGGAGGAACATACGATGCCAGCCTGATGACCTTTGCCAATCCCACGCCGGGCGAATGGCGCGGGGTCGTCATGGCCCGCAATCAGAGCGGCGATTACCCCGACGCCAGTTATGTGCTGCGCGTCAAGCAAGTGTCTCCGCCGCCGCTGAACTTCAGTGCGGCCTTCAACACCAATGGACTTAACAACACGGCCACCGGGAATTTGGCCGACAATCAGCGGGCATATTTCAAGGTTACTGTGCCTGCCACGAACGCTGGCTTGCCGGTCATCGGTTGGAGCCTGCGCCTGACGCAATCGCAGGGCAGTCCCACCGTCCGGGTTCGCCGCGGTGGCATTCCCTCGGACACCACACCGGACACCACCAAATGGGGAGGCGGCACCGCGGTCATCGTCCCGCCCTTTCTCGTGCCCGGAGACTACTTCGTCGAAGTGCGGGGTGGGAGCGCAACCACCTTCACCCTCACCAGCGAACCGGTGACTCTGGAGCGACCGGCGTGGGTGATGCCCGCCGCCGGACAAGTGACCACCGTGACCCCGGGATTGACCTTCCCCAACTTTGCCGACACCGGTACGGATATAAACGGTGTGCTCCTTCCACCCGCAGTTGGCGAGACCCCGCCCGGTGACCACGGTGTGGATCTCGCGCGGGGAGATTTCCACTATTACGCCATCATTGTTCCCACGAATAACGCGGGATTACTCAGGGCGCAGTTGCAAGCCATCAGCGGCAACCCCAATCTTTATCTGCGACCCTTTGATGTGCCGACGCTTTTCCATGGTTCCGGTGGTACTTACGGCAGTCTCTATGAGCGCGCCCTCGCCGCCGCCACCCAGACGGAATACGCCAACTGGGTGCCCGTGGACGGTCGGAACGAAACGCAACTCGCGCCGGGCATCTGGTATCTGGCGGTGGAGGCCGCCGGCGACTCGAACGTGCGCTATCGTCTGCATCTCTCGGTCGGCAGCGTGCAGGATTTGGCCTTGAACGGCGGCACCTTTGCCAACCAAATCCTTGCGGGCGGGGACTGGCGCTATTACCGGGTGCAGGTGCCCCTCAACGCTCCGACCAACTGGGCGGTGAGCTTCAGTCAGATTGTTGGCGACGCGGTGATGTATGTGCGGGATACTCTCCCGCCGGGACAAGGCCGCGCTGATACTTACTACTACATTCCCTATCCCGATTGGACCACGGATAACAAGAACCAAGGCCCCTATGCGACCTATGACTCGCCGGGAACCTATAACTTCACGACGCCCCCGTTGCGTCCGGGCGCCACTTACTATCTTGGCTTCCGGGCGGTGAATGATGCCACCTTCACGGTCAGCACGGCGGCCAGTGTGGGAACGGTTGCGGTGAACACGACCGTGGCCTTCTATGGCGGTGTGCTTAGTAACACCATTCCCGCCGGCGGCCTGCTCAAGTTCCGGGTCGCGGCGCCGGTGGAGGCGACGCGCTGGAAACACTTCGCGACGAATGCGGCGGGGGTGGATGTTTATCTGGAGCAGGGGACGCTGCCCGCGTTGTCCACTGTCGATCACTATTATTGGATCAATCAGGAAAACGGAGTCTTGAATGTTTCTTTGCTGCCTGCTTTCTCCGCGTGGCCGTGGAGGCCCGGATTTTGGTATTTTGTTTCAGCCACGAACACCACGGGCGTGCCGCAACCGTTCGTTTTCCGCATGGACGGACGGAATGCGGCGACCGAGGACGAGGATGGGGATGGTTTGCCGGACGCTTGGGAAATCCTCCATTTCACCAACACCTACTCGCAGGCTGCGGACGGTGACGCCGATGGGGACGGCGTCTCCAATCTCAATGAGTTTCTTGAGGGAACCAATCCCAGTGATCCAGGTTCCTTCAATCCCCGCCTCACGGTGATTGCCAATGGGGGAACGGTCACCCGCAATCCGAACACCGCCTTCTATCTCCCCGGCTCCGTCGTGAATCTCACGGCGGCTCCCTCCGCGGGCTTCGTCTTCGCCGGTTGGGCGGGCGATGCCGGGGGGGCCAACAACCCGCTGGCGCTGACGATGACTGGGCACAAGACCGTTACCGCCCTATTTACGCCGCCCAACGATAACTTCACGAGCCGCGCGGTGCTAAGTGGGATCACTGTCCTTGTCGCGAATGGCTACAACACCAATGCCACCGCCGAAGCCGGGGAACCCGCTCACGCCGGTCTGGCGGCGGCCAGTTCGGTGTGGTGGACGTGGACGGCACCCTACACCGGAATGGTTACCATCCGGACCACGGATAGTTCATTCGATACGGTGCTGGCAGTTTATCGCGGGGCCGCGCTCAATAGTCTGATCCCCGTCGCCTCCGGGGTGGGTGGTCCAAGTAGTGTCACGTTCTATGTCGCCGCGGGGACGGTCCTGCAAATCGCGGTTGATTCCCGGTTCGGAGTTCAGGGCACCATCGTCCTGCGGCTCGAGATGACGAACGTCGCGTTGCACCTGCTCCCGCCCGTGCGGGTGCTGCCGAGTCGGGATTTCCGGCTGGATTTGCAGTCGGTGTCCGGAGGTTCCTACTTGGTGCAATACTCGACCAACCTGACCAACTGGTTGGACCTGACGAATCTGATTCTCGGGACGAGTTCCATCTCGGTTACCGACACGGTCAATTCCGCCACTTCGCCGCAGCGGTTCTACCGGGTGATTTCGCCGTGAGAACCTGTTTGAGAAGTGGGTGGCACGGGCTGCCAGCCCGGCTGCGGCGGGGTGGCGGTTTGCGATCAAGGTGCTGCGAGCGCGAACGCCTCGCCGCCTAAAGGCGGGACTCCGTACTCAAGGCGGGCAGGGGTTCGGAGAGGCGCTGGATGTGGAGGGCTTTGCCGGTGGTGGGATTGATTTCGATGAGCGCGCCCTGGAGGATGATGCGGCCTTTGGCGACGGGGAATTTTTGCGGGGTGTTGGTGAGGAAACGCGTGATGACGGGCGCGATTTCACGGCCGAGACAGCTTTCGTGCGGACCGGTGAAGCCCGCGTCGCAGAGGAAGGCGGTGCCGCCGGGGAAGATTTGTTCGTCGGCGGTTTGCACGTGGGTGTGGGTGCCGATGACGGCGCTGACGCGGCCATCGAGGAAACGGCCGAGCGCGATTTTCTCGGAGGTGGCCTCGCCGTGGACATCGACGAGGATGACGGGCGTGAGTTGGCGGAGGCGCTCGACTTCGGGGGCGATGGCGAGGAAGGGATTTTCCAAATCGGGCATGAAGGTGCGGCACTGGATATTGATCGCGGCGCAAATGATTTGGTCGCCGACGCGATGGATGGCGCTGCCGGGGCCGGGGGTGCCGGGGGGATAATTGAGGGGGCGCATGAAACGCGGTTCGCGCGCGAGGAGTTCGACAACTTCTTTTTGATCCCAGAGATGATCGCCGGAGGTGATGAGGTCCACGCCGGCGGAGAAAATCTCCTTGGCGGTGGCGGGCGTGATGCCGGAGCCGCCGGCGGAGTTTTCGCCGTTGGCGATGACGACATCGAGGGCGTGTTGCTCGCGGAGGCGGGGGACGAGTTGCTTGACGGCGCGGCGGCCGGGTTCGCCGACGATGTCGCCAATGAAGAGGATTTTCACCGCGCGGACAGTAGCGGGGCAGGGGTGTGAGGCAAGCGCGGGGCGCGGGGCGCGGCGTCAACGCACTGGCTGGTTCTGGCGCGGTTGCCGTGCGGACGCTCACCGGCTGGCGCAGCCGCCCGCCCGCCGCTTATCTGCGTGCGTTCGGTGGCGCGGTGTGGAATAAGAGCGCCCCATGAAAGGCATCATTCTGGCGGGCGGCGCGGGTTCGCGGCTGTATCCGCTCACGCTGGTCGCGAGCAAACAGCTCCAACCGGTGTACGACAAACCGATGGTTTACTATCCGCTCACGACGCTGATCGAGAGCGGGATTCGCGAGTTCTGTTTGATTTCCACGCCGCACGATTTGCCGCGTTTCCGGCAATTGCTCGGTGACGGCAGCGCGTTCGGCGTCGCCATCGAGTATCGCGAACAAGCCAAGCCCGCTGGCATCGCGCAGGCGTTTCTCATCGCCGATTCGTTCGTCGGTTCCGCTTCGGTCACGCTGATTTTGGGCGACAATATTTTTTACGGCGGCGACACGTTCGCGCGCGCGGCGGCGGAATTTTCGGGCGGCTCGACGATCTTCGGTTATCACGTGAACGATCCCGAGCGCTACGGCGTCGTCGAGTTCGACCCGCAGGGAAGGGCCGTTTCCATTGAGGAAAAGCCGAACCAGCCGCGCAGCAATTACGCCGTGCCCGGCCTGTATCTTTACGACAACGAGGTCGTCGCGATCGCGCGCGCGCTGAAACCCTCGGCCCGCGGCGAACTGGAAATCACCGACGTGAACAACGTTTATCTCCGCCGCGGCCAACTGCGCGTCTGCCGGCTCGCGCGCGGTTTCGCGTGGCTCGACGCGGGCACGAGCAGCAGCCTCCACGAAGCCTCGGCCTACGTGCAAACCATCGAGAAGCGCCAGGGCATCAAGGTCGGCTGCCCCGAGGAAGCGGCCTTCCGGCGCGGCTTTCTGTCGCTGCCCGACTTCGCCGCCGCGATCAGCCGCATGCCCCACTGCGAGTATCGCGACTACCTCGCGGGCGTCGTCGCCGAGGCGCGCCGGCTCGCGCGCGAACACACCGGACACGTCACCGCATGATCCTGTTGCTCGGAGCCACCGGCTACATCGGCAGCGCGTTCGCCACGGAATTGCAGCGCCGCCACTGGCCCTTCACGCCGCTGTCGCGCGCGCGGTTGGATTACACACGCTTCGAGCTGCTCCTCGCGCATCTGCGCAGCCAGCGCCCGACGTTCGTCATCAACGCCGCGGGCTACACGGGCAAACCCAACGTCGATGCCTGCGAAAACGCCCGTGCCGAAACGCTCCTCGGCAACACGCTGCTGCCGCAAACCATCGCCCACGCCTGCGCCGCCGCGGAAATTCCGTGGGGCCACATTTCCTCCGGCTGCATTTTTTCCGGCGCGAAAATCACGACCGCGGAAACCACGCGGATCGAAAAAGATCTCACGCGCCCCGACCTTCGCGCGCGTGTTGAGGCCACGCCCGCCGCGGTTCACGGCTTCACCGAGGACGATGAGCCGAACTTCAGTTTCCGGCGCGAGCCGTGCAGTTTTTACAGCGGCACCAAGGCGCTCGGCGAAGAGGCGTTGCAGGGTAGTCCGCACACGTATCTTTGGCGGTTGCGGATTCCGTTCGATGAATTCGACAACGCGCGCAACTACCTCACCAAACTCCAGCGTTACCCGCGCGTGTACGACAACGTGAACTCGCTCTCGCACCGCGCGGATTTCGCGCGCGCCGCCCTGGATCTCTGGGAACGCCGCGCGCCCTTCGGCACCTACAACGTCACGAACCCCGGCTTCATCACCACGCGCGACGTCATCACGCAAATCGAGCGCGTTCTCCGGCCCGCGCGCCCGTTCACGTTTTGGGAAAGCGACGCGGAGTTTTACAAAACCGGCGCGAAAACCCCGCGCTCCAACTGCGTCCTCGACGTCTCGAAACTCCTCGCCACCGGCGTCCATCTTCGCACCGTTCACGAAGCCCTCGAAGACTCCCTGCGCCACTGGCAACCGGCCTCATAACCCCCCCGCCGCGTTCGCGCGCCGCCCTCCTTCATAATTCCTCCTTTTCCCCATGAATCTTCTCGTCACCGGCGGCGCCGGCTTCATCGGCTCGAACGTCATTCACCATCTGATTGACCGCCCGGAGATTTCGCGCCTCGTCAACCTCGACTGCCTCACGTACGCCGGGCATTTGGAAAATCTCGCCGCCGTTGCGAGGCATCCAAAGTACGCCTTCGAGAAAATCGACCTGCGCGACAAGCCCGCCGTTATTGGCTGCGTCGCGCGTCACGCGATCACGCACGTCCTGCATCTCGCCGCGGAATCGCACGTGGACCGCTCGATCAGCGGCCCCGGCGATTTCATCCACACGAACATCGTTGGCACGTTCAATCTCCTCGAAGCCTGCCGCACACTCTGGCTCGCCGCGCCCAACGCCGCCGGCGCCGGCGGGGCCGCGAGCGCGTTTCGTTTTCATCACGTCTCGACCGATGAAGTGTACGGCAGCCTTGGCGCGACGGGTTATTTCACCGAGACGACTCCTTACGCGCCCAACTCGCCGTATTCCGCGAGCAAGGCTGCGAGCGACATGCTGGTGCGCGCGTATCATCACACCTACGGACTGCCCGTCGTCATCACGAACTGCTCGAACAATTACGGCCCGTATCAATTTCCCGAGAAGCTCATCCCCGTCATCATCCAGAGCCTGCTCGCGCGGCGGGCGATTCCGGTTTACGGCGACGGCCTCAACGTCCGCGACTGGCTCTTCGTGCGCGACCACGCCGAGGCGTTGTGGCAAGTGCTCACGCGCGGGCGCTGCGGCGAGGTTTACAACATTGGCGGCAACAACGAATGGGCGAACCTCCGCATCGTGGAAACGATTTGCGACCTCTGCGACGAACTCGCGCCCGCCGCGGGCGGTTCCTCGCGCAAGCTCATCACGTTCGTGAAAGATCGTCCCGGCCACGACCGCCGCTACGCGATCGACGCCGGAAAAATCCGCGACGAACTCGGCTGGACGCCCGCCCACACCTTCGAGCGCGGCATCCGCGAAACTGTGCGGTGGTATCTCGCCAACCAACCCTGGGTGCAATCAGTGACGGCGCAGAAAAGCGATTAGCCGTAACCATGCAATGGGCGGACCGCCGCCGTCTCGGCGGCTCACACCGTCCAAACGGGGCTAATGCTAGCCTTGGCCGTTGCGTAAAAATCTCACTGCAAGGCACTCCAAGGTTTGGGCGCCACTAGCCGCGCGGAACCGCCCACGCCGTGAGCCGCCGAGACGGCGGCGTTCCGCCAACGGCATGGATTCGGCTCAAAGCTCAAAGACTCAAGGGAAGTTCCGAAGCAACAAGTTCCACTGTGGTTTTGAGTCGGACGTTTCGTTTCCCCGTTGTGCTGTGGTTGGGAGTTCACCCACCCGCGAAACGCCAGCGTCCTCGCAGCGGCGATTGGCGATTGGCGATTGGTTCTTGGAGTTTCCCTTGAGCTTTGAGTCTTTGCGCTTTGAGCTTTCCCCACCCTTGCCGCGCCGGAGTCTTTGCTTGAATCCACTCGGGTCGCCACGGTCTAATCCGCCCGAAAAATTATCATTATGAAAAACTCTCTTCACCACTTGTTTGCCGCCGTGGCCGGCCTGGGTCTGTGCGCGTCCGTCGCTGCGGCGGCGGACACCAAACCGCTGCGCGTGCTGCTGATCACCGGCGGCTGCTGCCACGATTACGCCAAGCAAAAAGACATTCTGAAAAAGGGCCTCGAAGCCCGCGCCAACGTGGTCGTGGACCAAGTTCACACGGACGACAAGAGCACCAAACCGCCGCTGCCGATTTACGGAAACCCCGAGTACGCCAAGGGCTACGACCTCGTCATCCACGACGAATGCTCGGCGGACATCAAGGATCCCGCGGTGATTCAAGGCGTCTTGAAACCCCACCAGGACGGCATCCCCGGCGTGAATCTGCATTGCGCGATGCACTGCTACCGCTTCGGCGACATCGGCAAACCCGTCGCCCGGGGCGCGGATAACGCGGGCTGGTTCGAATACCTCGGCCTGCAATCCACCGGCCACGGCCCGCAGAAGCCGATCGCGATCACGTTCGTCGATCAGCTTGCCCCGATCACCAAGGGCCTCGCCGACTGGACCACGGTCAACGAGGAATTGTACAACAACATCCAAATCATCACGGGCCGCCCGCTCGCCAAGGGCAAACAAAGCGTCCCCGTCGGCGGCAAGGACAAGGACGGCAAGCCGAACCCCGGCACCAAGGACGTCGAGACGGTGGTCGTTTGGAGCAATGAATACGGGGCTAACAAGACCCGCGTGTTCTCCACCACCATCGGCCACAACAACGCCACGGTCGAAGACGCGCGCTACCTCGACCTCGTCACCCGCGGCCTCCTCTGGGCCTGCGGCAAGCTCGATGACAACGGCCAGCCCGCCGCGGGTTACGGCCCGAAGAAGTAATTGCGGCCGGCCAAACCAGTGAATCTCCTGTGCGCGCCGGGCTTTGCCCGGCGCG
>JAYVOY010000185.1:0-8142 GCA_043757645.1 Verrucomicrobiota bacterium | reverse complement strand
ATTACAACGGCGTCGCGCGGGCGCGGGTGGCGCGGCTCAACCGCGATCTCTCGCTGGACACGACGTTCGACCCGGCACTGGGGCCGGATGGTTCGGTGAATGCGGTGGCGGTGCAGGGCGACGGGAAGGTGCTCATCGGCGGGAGTTTCACAAATGTCGCGGGGGTGTTGCGGATTCGTTTGGCGCGATTGAATGCGGACGGGAGTTTGGATGGGGCGTTTGATCCGCTGGGCGGCGTGGATGGGCCGGTGAATTCCGTGGGGTTGCAGGAGGACGGCTCCATGTTCATCGCGGGTGATTTCGTTTTGGTGGATGGATTTCTGCGCAGCGGTTTGGCGAAGTTGAATGGCAACGGCAGCGTGAATTTCCTCTTCGCCACCGGGATTGGCGCGGACGGTCCCGTGAAGGCCATGGTGGTGCAGCCCGATGGCAAAATCGTCATTGCCGGGGAATTTTTGAATTTCAACGCGACCAATCACACACGCGTGGCGCGCGTGAATCCAAACGGCTCCATTGACACAACGTTTTCCGCGGGCACGGGGCCGGACGGCACGGTCGAGGCGCTGGCGTTGCAGCCGGACGGGAAGATCGTGATGGGCGGGGCGTTTACTTACGTGGGAGTGAGTGCCCGCGCAAGCGTGGCCCGGCTGAATCTCGACGGGACACACGACGCGACATTTGTTCCCGGCATCGGACCGAATGGAACGGTCAAGGCCGTCGCTGTTCAGGCGAATGGCAAGGTTCTGATCGGCGGGGATTTTCGCAGCGTCGCCGGGCTGACGCGCGAGCACATCGCGCGCTTGTCCAGCGGTGGAACTAACGAGGCATCGTTCTCAGCGGGCACGGGGGCCAACGCACCGCTGTCGGCGCTGGTGGTCGAACCTGACGGAACGATTCTGGTGGGCGGCGCGTTCAGTGTGTTCGACGGCCTGCCCAGCACCGGGGTCGCGTTGGTGGTGGGAGAGCCGGTGCTGCAATTGGGCGCTTTGGTTGGAACCGTGATCGACGCCGTCAAAGGTTCGAGCAACACGCTCAGCGGCGTGTTGGTGTCCATCGGCGGTCAGACCGTCGTGACGGATTTCCAGGGGAACTTTACCGTGACCAATTTGCCGCTCAACGTGTCGCTGGTGCTCTCCGCGAGTGCGCCGGGATACGCGACTTTTTTCACGGACACCTCGCTGTTTCCCGTGCTCACCAACACGTTGCAATTCTCGATGTCGCCGCAACTGGGTTCCGGGGGTGGTATGCGGTTTGTATTCGACTGGCAATCGTCCGGCCGCTTCTCCTTCAACTCCTTCGATTCACATCTGTTAACCCCGTATCCAAATCCGACGGCTTTTTTCAACAGCCCGCACCACATTTATTCTTCCTATCGCGGCAGTTCCAACTCCGTGCCCTTCGCGAGTTTGGATGCCTACAGCGGTTTTTTTGGCGGCGCTCCTGAAACGATGACCATCTCGACCTTCACCAACGGCACCTATGAGTATTATCTCGAAGACCGATCCTTCGGGGGGGGGTTCGTCAGTTCCGGCGCGATCGTGAGAGCCTACACGCCTGACGGTCTGGTGGCATCCGCGCGCGTCCCCTCCGGAAGCGCGAATTTCTGGAGTGTTTTCCGCATTGACGGCGCCACCCACCAAATCTCGATGCTCAACGAATTGACCTTCACCCCCCCGGGGGTCCCCTCGGGCTTCTTCTCTTCCACGTATGCACCGACCTTTTCGCTGGAACCGCAAAATGCAACACCACGTCCCGGGCAATCGGCAATGTTCACGGTCGTGGCCACAAATTTTTTTGCCCCCTTCTTTTTCACCCCGCTCACACTTTCGTATCAGTGGCGGTGTCAGGGAACCAACATTCCGGGCGCAACCAACGCCAGCCTGACCATCCCGAATGCACAGGCCGTGAACGAGGGGGCCTACACCGTCAGCGTCTCTAACATCTATGGAACCATCACCAGTTCGAAGGCCTATCTGGCTTTGCGCGCCGGGTCGATCCGACCGGCGGTCGTGACGCTCTCGCGCAATCAAACCGTGCTGGAAGGCTATTCGGCAAATTTTGATGTCACGGCGGTGGGATTGCCCAATTTGCGTTATCAGTGGCAGTTCAACGGAACCAACCTCCCTTCGGCGACGAATGCGAGCTTCACCATTTTCTCCGCGCGCCCCGAGGATGCGGGCGCTTACACGGTGACCATTTCCAATCGACTCGGCGGAGCGGTCGCCCCGCCCATTTCGCTGACCGTGGTTTCCGTACCGAACATCGTGGTCCAGCCCGTGGGCACGAATGCCGAGCTGAACGCGCGGGTGACGCTCTCCGTCGCGGCCGTCGGCACGCCGCCGCTCACGTATCGCTGGCGGCGCGATGGCTTCAACGTGCCGTTCGCGACGAGCGACACGCTGACCATCACCAACCTGCAACCGGGCGATGTCGGGGGCTACGAAGTGATCATCAGCAACGAGGCGGGCGCGGCCTTGAGCACGAATGTGCCGGTGCGAATCGTGGGCGCGCCCCTGATCAGCCAGCCGCCCGCGGATCAAGAGGCAAACGTGGGCGAATCAGCGACCTTCAACGTGCTGGCGGTGGGGAATGCCCCGCTCGCGTACCAGTGGCGGTTCCGAGGCGCCAATCTCGGCGGCGAGACAAACGCATTGTTGACCGTGACCAATGTGCAGGCAGGCCTCGCGGGAACTTACTCGGTGGTCGTCTCCAACGCGCTGGGCAGCCTCACGAATTTCGCGGAATTGGCGCTCATCGGCTTTCCGCAAATTGTCACGCAGCCCGAGCCGCAGGTGCGACTGCTGGGCAGCACGGTGACGTTTAGCATCGTGGCCCAAGGCATCTTCCCGCTGGTGTATCAATGGTTCACCAACGGCGCGCCGCTGCCGGGTGCGACGAACGACAGTCTCGTGTTCACGAACGTGCAACCGGGACAAGCCGCGGTGTACTCGGTGCTCGTCACGAATCCCGTCGGCTCCGTGACCAGTTCCAATGCGCAACTGTCCGTCGTCGGCCCCCCGATCAGCATCGAGCTGGCGGGACCGAATTTGGTCGTCAACGTGCCGGTGTTGGATGCCGGGTTCGTGCTCGAATACGCCGACCAACTCGGTGCTGGAGCCGTGTGGACGGTGGTGACCGATCTGCTCGCCATCCCCACGGCCGCGGCGGGTGGACTGCGATTCTACCGCTTGCGAAAACCGTAGCCCCCCGGCGCGGGCAGTGCTGGAATTTCAGGCGAAAAATGGAACCGAAAACGATTTCGTTTTTCGCCTGATTTTTTGTTTTGCTGACGCGCTCCGCAGAAACAGCAGGGCGGGAAAAAATCCCAGCATCACGGCGCGCCAAATCCTCCGAAACCAATTCCCCGCCCACTATTTTTCGCTCACCTTCGGCTTCGGCTTGCTCTTCTTCATCGCCGCCCGCGTCTCGTTGTGGAGTTGATCGATTTCATCCTGCAACTCCGCCTTCTTCACCACGGGCATCCGATCAATAAACAAAACCCCGTGCAGGTGATCCGCCTCGTGCTGCACCGCGCGCGCGAGCAGGCCGCCGCAGCGGAATTTGAACGGCTCAAGTTTCGCGTTGAGCGCGCTCACCTCGACGCTCTCGGGCCGCGTGATGTCCGAAAAAATCTCGGGAAAACTCAGGCAACCCTCCGGCCCCGCGACCACCGGCCCCGCGGGCGTCACCACGGGATTGATCAACACCAGCGGCATGATACTCGCCGGATCAGCGGGTTCGCCGTTGAGGAACAGCGTCGAGGGCCGGTCGGGGCTGGCGGGGCGGACATCGATCACCGCCAGTTGCAGCGCGTGGCCGATCTGTTGCGCCGCGAGGCCGATGCCATTGGCGTCGGCCATCGTCTCGAACATGTCGGCGATGAGTTGTTCCATTTCCGGCGTGAGCTTTTGCACGCGCGCGCCGCGCTGGCGGAGGATCGGTTCGCCGTATTGGGTGATGCGGAGGATCATACAATTTGCAGAAGCTAAAAATCACGCGGGCCAATTGTCGAGCATCTCCGCGAGTTCGGGCACCGTCGGACTGCGCCCGGTGCTCACGTAAAAACCGCTCGTTGCCACCGCCGTGAGCAACGCGCGCGCATTGTCCCAGCCAAGCAATTTCGCCAGACAAAATCCCGAGTTAAAATGATCGCCCGCGCCGGTGGTGATGACGACGTGCTCGATCCGCGGGCCTGCGACCAACTCGGCGCACCCGCGCGTCACCGCCACCGCGTACCGCGTCGGATGCACCACGAGCGTGTCGATCCCCAGCCGCTGCTGGAGTGCGATCGCCAGCGCGGTGATGTCCTCCGGCGTGCGCGCGGCAATGTCGCTGCCCAGCGCCTCACCCACCGCGCACGCCTCGCGTTCGTTGAGGCCGAGGATCACGTCGAAAAACGGCGTGAAGCGCGCGATGAGATTCGCCGCGCGCACGATGTCCTCGCGCGTGCGTTTCGCGGGATCGGCGAGATCGAAGAAAATTTTGCGGCGCGGTCCCGTGAGCGATGGACCGAGTTCCGCGAGGAGCGCTTCCCAGATGTCGCTCAAGTTCGGGAGCATCGTCCAGTTCACGAATCCGACCAGGCTGGCATTGCCGAAATGGCGCGCGAAGTTCTCGCGTCCGAAACGCTGCTGGAGATTCGCCCAGGTGATCTCCGCGAACTGCGCGTACTTGCCGAGCATCAATTTCCCATCCTCGAACTCCAGCGCGTCCGTCGTGCCCGGCTCGTTGATGCTGTGAACCGTCGCGCGCTGCGCAAACTCCTCGAACACCGGGTGCAGCCGCGGAAAACCCAGCGCGCCGAGATACGTCACCTGCAAGCCAAACGTCGCCAGCGCATTCGCCATGATCGGCCCGTTGCCGCCGAGCTTCGTGCGCTGGCGCACCAACTCGATGTTCGCGCTCTTGCCCGCGGCACCGGCGATGCGCGCGCCAAAAGCCGCAATCGTCTCGATGCGATGAAACGAGGTCGCGCTCTCGCGCTGATCCACGACGTGCAGGATTTCATCCACGAACCCATCTAGCCCAAGAAACGCCGTCAACGCCGCCACACGCGGCGGCGCGGCGCGCAATTCGGCGGCGCATTCGGCGCGAAGTTCAGGAGTGTTCATGCAAACGCGGAGACTAAAGCACGGATGAACGGTTTGTGTTTCGGCCTTCGGGCTTAATCCACCTGCACGCCAATGACCCCCAGCACCCGCTCGAAATCATCATCGTTGAAGAACTTGATTTCGAGCGACCCCCGGCCCTTTTCGTAATGCAGCGAAACCTTCGTGCCGAGGCGCTGGCGCAATTTGTTTTCGAGATCGAGCACGTGCGTGTCGCGCGACTTCGGCGCGGGGCCGGTCGCGTGGCTCGCACCCGGCGTCTTGGCCACCTGTTGGAGCGCGACGAGCACCTCCGTTTGCCGCACATTCAGCGCGTCCTTGCGCACCTTCGCCGCGAGGTGCCGCTGATCCTCGGGCGCCGCGAGGCCGAGGATGACCTTTGCGTGACCGACCGACAGCGAGCCGTCGCGCACGTGCGCCTGCACCTCCGCGGGCAGCTTCAGCAGGCGCAACGCATTCGCGACCACCGTGCGACTGCGGCCCACCTTCGTCGCGACCTCCTCCTGCGTGAGCTTGAACTCCTGCGAAAGCTGCGCGTAGCCGAGCGCCTCCTCGATCGCGTTCAGATTCTCACGCTGGAGATTCTCAATGAGCGCCAACTCCAGCACCGTGCGGTCATCCGCCTGCCGCACCAGCACGGGAACCTCCTTCAAGCCAAGCAACTGCGCCGCGCGCCAGCGGCGTTCCCCCGCGATCAATTCAAACCCCTGCGCGGACGGGCGCACAATCAGCGGCTGCACAATCCCCTGCTCGCGAATGGAATCCGCCAACTCGCGAATCGCCGCCTCCGCAAAATCCTTGCGCGGCTGAAACGCGCACGGATGCACGCGCGCGAGCGCCACGCGCTCGACCCGTTCCCGCGTGTCCGCCACGGGCGGCGGCGCCGGCGCGGGCGTGGCCACGGGAACCGTTGGAGTCGGGGGCGCGGGCGCGGTTCGGGCGGCGGATTGGGGGGTGGCGGGCGCGGAGGGAGTGCCTCCGAGCAAAGCCCCGAGGCCGCGTCCTAAAGCTGGTTTTGCCATCGCGTGAGAGTGTCCATGCGTGCCGGGGGTTGTCAACTTTGGTGGAAATTTCGCGCCGCAAACGCGCGCACAAGTGCGGCGGCGCGCGTGCGGGCAGGGCTGACCTGGGGTCGGCGCGTGCGGATTTCTAACATTTTCATTCCGGTGTTTGCGCCAATCAAAAAAAGCAAGAACAGGGAACAAGTCCGCGCCCAGCGACGGCCCCACCGCATTTTGTACTGCGGTGGCAGAGCGGGAGCGGCGACACCGCTTTCGCGCGTGCGGGGACGGTGCGAAAAACCCGGTTCGCGTTGAGCGGGCGTCCGGGGTGCGGTTCGCGGGCGGGTGGGTGCCGGTGATTCGCGCGCCCCCTGCGCGTGCGAAAGCGCCGTCGCCGCTACCGCTCTGCCGGCGCAGTACAAAATCGCGGCGCGCGCCGTCGCGCCGCCGTCCCGGCGGCTCACCGCGTGACCAGTCCCTCGGGTCGGCCATTCCGGGGCTTCCAATTCCCCCGCACCGGTCAACCCCCGCCCCCTCGCGGATCGGACGCCGTGAGCCGCCGGGACGGCGGCGCTACCACCACATCGTCCCGCATTAACCCGCACCCGCATTCTTCCGATTCACACGGGAATGACGTGTGGATTCCGAATTCTCAAAACCGGGGAGGCGCCGCGCTGGCGGAATCTTGGTTGTCACTTTCGTTTGGGGCTGTTGCTCGTGATGCTGCTCGGCGGCGGCGCGGGGAGCGGGCGCGCGGCGGAGGGCGCGGGGGCGGAAGAGGCGTCGGTGGGGCGGACGTTTGGGGATTCGTTTCGCGCGCGGCGGGCGGGTCATGCGGCAGCGAGCGGCAGCGAGTCGCTGCTCACGTCGGTGATGACGGATTTTTATGACGTGTCGCTGGTGATCGCGACGGTGTTTTTGCTCGTGATGCTCGGAGCGTCGGTGTCGCTGCGGCGGAAGGTGAAGGAACAAACGGCGCTCATGCGCGAGCAATTGAAACGCGAGGCGGCGCTGGAGGATCAGTATCGGTCGCTGTTCGAGAACGCCCACGATGTGATTTACACGCACGACGTCACGGGACGCTTGAAGACGTTGAACCAGGCGGGCGAGCGCGCGCTCGGCATGAAGCGCGAACAGGCGTGCCAGGTGAGTCTGCGCGATTTTGTGATCACGGAGCAGCAGGAGGAATTCGATCGCTGGATGGCGAAGCAGGCCGCGGGGCAGGCGGCGGGCGCGTATGAATTGCGCATTCGCTCGCGCGACGGGCGGCAGACCGTCCTCGAGGTGAGCGCGCGCCGGATTCAACGCGCGGGCGGCGCGCCGGAGATCGAGGGCATCGCGCGCGACATCACGGAGCGCAAATTGGCGGAGGAGGCGTTGCGGCAATCGGAGGAACGGTTCTCGAGCGCGTTCCGTTTAAGCCCGCTGCCCATCGCGATCAGCACGTTGAGCGAAGGCCGTTTTCTCAGTGTGAACGAGAGCTTTCTAAAATTGTTTGGGTTCGCGCGCGAGGAAGTGGTCGGACGAACCGCGCAGGATTTGGCGGTGTATGCGGACCCGGAGGAACACGGGCGGATCAACCAACTCATTCGCGACAAGCGTTCGGTGTGCGGTCACGAGTGTCGGTTCAAAACGAAGACGGGCGCACTGCGCACGGCGCTGTTGTTCATCGAGGTGATCGATCTGGGCGCGGAGCGTTGCACGCTGACGGTGGCGCATGATGTCACGGAGCGGCTGCACTTGGAGAGTCAGTTGCGGCAGGCGTTGAAGATGGAGGCGGTGGGGCGGCTGGCCGCGGGCGTGGCGCATGATTTCAACAACATTCTCACGGTGATCCAGGGCAACGCCGAGGTGGCGCTGGCGCGCAGAAGCATCCCCCCGGAGTTCGCGCGTCCGCTGGAGCAAATCGCGGATGCGGCGCAGCGGGCGGCGAGTTTGACGAAGCAGTTGCTCACCTTCAGCCGCCAGCGCGTGATGCAGACGACACCCGTCGATCTGAATGTGCTCACGAATAATTCCGCGAAGATGATCCG
>JAYVOY010000184.1:0-8232 GCA_043757645.1 Verrucomicrobiota bacterium | reverse complement strand
CGCGAAGGTGACGATTCCGAAGGACGCCAGCGAAGGCAAACTCGTGCTTGAAGCCGCCGCCAACGCCACGCCGGGCGAACACAAACTCACGCTGCTCGCGTCGGTGAAGTTCAACAATCAGGACCTCAAAACCGAACAGCCCGTGGCCCTCAAAGTCGCCGCTGTCGCAGCACCGAAACCTGCTGCCGCTCCCGCTGCCACCCCGAAACCGGCGGCTGCGGCGAAATAATTTTCACGTCCACTCAATCGCGTCGCTTCAACGCCGCTCCACCTCATGAATTTTGGAATGAACCACGCCCGCTTCACCTTGCTCGCTGTTGTCACCGTTTTGGCCGCGGCGCCGCTTGGTGCCGCCGAGGCCCGCAAGCCGCTCGAGATCGCCAAGCTCGCGCGCACTTCGACCGTTGATTTCGAGCGCGAGGTGCTGCCGCTGCTCAAGCGCAACTGTCTGGCGTGCCACAACCAAACCAAGGCCGAGGAGAAGCTCGTCCTCGAGACGCCCAAGGACATTCTCAAGGGCGGCGAGTCCGGCCCCGCCGTCGTGCCGGGCAATCCCGACAAGAGCCTGATTCTCCAACTCTCCGCGCATCTCAAGAAACCGATCATGCCGCCCGCGGGCAACAAGGCCGGGGCGTCGGACCTCTCGCCGCAGGAACTCGGCCTCGTGAAACTCTGGATCGAACAGGGCGCGAAAGGCGAGGTGAAGGGCAACCTCCCCATCGCGTGGCAGCCGCTGCCAGACGGGTTGAATCCGATGTACGCCGTGGCGTTGACGCGCGACGGGCAATTCGCCGCGGGCGGGCGGGCGAATCAGATTTTCATTTATCACATCCCCAGCGGCGAGTTGGCGACGCGCCTCACGGACGAACAATTGCTCAAGGAAAAATTGTACCCGAAGCGCGGCGTCGCGCATCGCGACATGACGTATTCACTGGCGTTCAGCCCGGATGGCAACCTGCTCGCGTCGGGCAGCTATCGCGAAATCAAATTGTGGCGCCGGCCCGCGAATGTGCAGAAAGCCACGCTCGCGAATGCCGCGCAAAAGGCCGTGCAAAGTTTGGTCACGAGCGCCGACGGCAAATGGTTCGTCTCGGTGGACGACAATAAAATCAAGGTCTGGGACGCTGCGGCGGCGAAGGAAGCGCGGACGCTTACGGGCCACACCGGCGCGGTGACGAGTGTGCAATTCTCGCCCGACAGCACGAAGCTGCTCTCCGGTTCCGCGGACAAGACCGCGAAGGTTTGGAACGTCGCGGACGGTGCGCCGTTTTGTGAAATCACGACGACGAATGAAGTCACCGCAGTCGCGTGGGTTGCCGCCGGAAAACAATTTGCGACCGGCCACGCGGACAATTTGGTGCGCCTGTGGAAATTGCCCGACGCCGTGAAAGGCGCGGTCGCGGCGGGCAAGGAATTGAAGGGCCACACGAAGCCGGTCACCGCGCTTGCGAGCGTGGCGCCGGATGGCGCGCAATTGCTCTCGGGCAGCGCGGACGGGACGGTGATTCCCTGGGTCGTTGAGACCGCCAAGGCGGGCAAAGCGATCACGCACGGCACGCCGGTGACCGCGCTGGCGGTGCGCGGCGACGGAAAAGTTTTCGCGTCGGTGGGACTCACCAACACGGTGGCGAAATTGTGGAATGTCGCCGACGGCAAGCCCGTCGCGGATTTGAAGGGTGACCGCGACGCGGTGGAAGCGGCGGCGGTCGCGGAGCGCGAGGCCACCTTTGCGGCGAGCGAGGTCACCTATCAGAAGGGCGTGCTCAAGGCGTCCGAGGACAGTTTGAAGAAGGAGCAGGAGGCGGCCAAGAAGGCGGCGGAGGAAAAGGCCACGCTCGAAAAAACGTTGCCCGAAAAAAAGAAGGCGCTCGCCAAGGCGATGGAGGAAAAGGCCGCTGCGGACAAGCCCGCGATGGAAGCGACGGCCGCCGTGAAAAAGGCCACCGAGGTCAAAGAGGCCGCGGACAAGGCCGCCGCCGCGCTCGCGGATGAAGCCAAGGCCGCGGCGGAAAAGGTCGCCAAGTCCAAGGACGCGGAGAAAACCGCGGCGGAAAAAGTGGTGACCGAAATCGCCGCGAAAGCGAAGACCGCCGAGGAAGCCAAAACCGCGGCGGAAAAAACACTCGCCGATTTGACCGCAAAGCAAAAAGAGGCGACGGACAAACTGACCAAGGCGAACAAGGCGTTTGTCGATGCGGAGATGGAAGTGAGGAAGTTCACGAACGCCGAGGAGCAGCAGCAACTCGCCGACAAATCGGCGACGAAGG
This sequence comes from Verrucomicrobiota bacterium, assembly GCA_043757645.1. Classification (GTDB taxonomy): domain Bacteria; phylum Verrucomicrobiota; class Verrucomicrobiia; order Limisphaerales; family BJHT01; genus BJHT01. Next base: position 5,965 of record JAYVOY010000184.1, on the reverse strand, counting down.
CCGAGGAAAAAGTGACCGCGACGAAAGCGGAAATTGTGAAGGCCGAAGTGGCGCAGAAAGCCGCGGACGCGGCGGTGGTCACCGCAAAGAAGTCGGCGGCCGACGCCGAGAAGATCATTCGCGACCTCGCGTTTTCTCCCGACAACAAAACCCTCGCGACCGCGGGTGACGACGGAGTGGTTCGCACGTGGAGCGCGGAGAACGGCGCGCCGTTCGAGAATTTCCGCGGGCACGCGGGCGCGGTTCAGGTGGTGGCGTTCGCGAAGGATGGTTCGCTGGTTTCCGGCGGCGCGGACAAGAGGTTGGTGGTTTGGAATTTGTCGCCGGATTGGAAATTGGAGCGGACGATTGGCTCCAGTGTTGGCGAATCCGCATTGATTGGCCGCGTGAACGCGCTCGCGTTCAGCGCCGATGGCAAAATGCTCGTGTCGGGCAGCGGCGAGCCGTCGCGCTCGGGTGAACTGAAGATTTGGAATCCGGCGACGGGGCAGTTGGTGCGCGACGTGAAGAACGCCCACAGCGACACGGTGCTGGGCGTGGATTTCTCCAACGACGGCAAATTGGTGGCGGCGGGTGCGGCGGATAAATTTGTGAAAGTCTTCACCGTGGCCGACGGCAAGTTGGTGAAGTCTTTCGAGGGGCACACGCATCAGGTGCTCGGGGTGAGCTGGCGGCGCGATGGGCGCACGCTCGTGAGCGCGGGCGCGGACAATGCGGTGAAGGTGTGGAGTCTGGAAACCGGCGAGGTGAAAAAGACCGTGCAGGGCTTTACGAAAGAGGCCACGTCGATCTCGTTCGTCGGCGTCACGGACCAGTTCCTCACGACCGGTGGCGACGGCAAGGTGCGGTTGGTGAATGAAGCGGGCGGCGACGTGCGCTCGTTCTCGGGCAACACCGATTTCGTTTACACCGCCGCCGCGAAACCCGACGGCAAGATTGTGATCGCCGGCGGTCAGGATGGTGTCCTGCGTGTCTGGAACGGCGCGACGGGAACGGCCATCGCGGCGTTCGAGCCGCCCGTCGCGGCGACGCCGGCGGTGAAGGCGAATTAATTCCGGGTTCCGAGGTCGGGGAGCGCGCGCCTCTGGCGTCTCGCCAGCCAGTCGTTCCACCAACCTTTTCTGCTTCGATCCGACGCACCGGACTGGAGGTCTCGCCGGAAAGTTTGAATCCCGAACGAGATTTCGGCGGGGCGCCGAAATCGCCACGCGGGGCGCGCGTGCCCCCATTCCAATTTTGGACTCAGCTCACGTACAGCGCCGCCTTCAAATCCCGGACGAGGACGCTCATGTAGGGGTAGCGTTTGTCCGGGTCGCGTTCGAGACACTTGAGGACGATCTTGTCGAGCGCGAGGGGGATTTCCGGATTGTGCTGCCGGGTGCTGGCGATCTGGTTTTTCGGATCGAGATGCCGGCGGATCACTTCGTCCTGCGTATCGCCGTTGAACGGCTTCTTGTTCGTCAGCAATTCGTAGGCGGTGATGCCGAAGGCGAAGATGTCGGCGCGGTGATCCAGTGGAAGTTTTTGCAGTTGCTCGGGGGCCATGTAGGCGGGCGTGCCCGAGTGCTTGTCCATTTTCCTGGGCTTGTCCGGCTTTTCCTCCGCGAGATCAAAGTCAATCAGCCGCACGTCGCCGTCGCGGTTGATCATGATGTTTTCGGGTTTGAAATCGAGGTGCATGTAGCCGCAATCGTGCATGTGCTCCAAGCCCGTCGCGCAATCGATGAGGATGTTGCCGACGTAGGCTTCGACGACTTCCGGGCAGCGGGTCGGGGCGAGCTTCAAATTGTGGCCCTCGACGTATTCGAGCAGGACGTAGGGAAGCCCCTCGATTTTGCCGTGTTCGTAGTAGCCGATGATGTGCGGGTGCTGGTGAATTTTCTCCAAAATCTCGCAGCCGCGCGCGAAGAGCTTCTTGGTTTTTAGGCCGAAGATGGAGGTGTTGTAAAGGCGGCGCAGCGCGAAGTTATTGCCCTCCTTGTCGGCAGCCAGCCAGATTTCCGCCATGGCTCCCTGGCTGATTTTTTCGTGCAGAAAAAAGCGACCGAAAGGCGTCCCCTGGGTCATCTGTGTTTGGTTTTCTTCGGCCATTGACTGTGCAAACATTCGATTCGTTTAGCGAGTCCCATGCCAGCGTCTTCCCGAGCGAATCTTGCATCGTCGAAGGTGACTTGGAATTGGTCCCCGGTTAGAACAGACGCCGTGCGTTCCCTAATGGTAACAACCGTTTTCATCGCCGCCGTGATTCTCGGCGGGGCCTTGCTCGCGCCAGCGGGATACTGGTTGGTCCAATCGTTGGCGTCAATCGTCCCGGCGTTGGAATCGCTCGCGCGGCAGCCGTTTCACCGCTACGTCAGCCGCGCGCTGCTCGTGCTGGCGCTGCTGGGGCTGCGTCCGTGGGCGCGGGCAATGGGGCTGGTGTCGCTGGCGGATCTTGGCTGGCGTCGGCCGGAAGCGCGTCACTGGAAGCAGTTGGGATGCGGGTTTGTTTGGGGTTTCGCCTCGCTGGCGGTGTTCGCGGTGCTGGCGGTGCTGGCGGGCGCGAAGGCGGCGAACTTTGAACCCAGCGCGGGTGAATGGGCGAAACGCCTCGTCAGCGCGGCGCTGTCGGGGCTGGTCGTGGCGGTGCTGGAGGAAACTTTGTTTCGCGGGGCGTTGTTCGGTGGCTTGCGCAAAGGCGTGAGCGTTCCGTGGGCGCTGGTGATTTCGAGCGTGATTTTTGCGCTGTTGCATTTTCTCGATCGCCGTCCCGAGCCGCCGCCGGCGGTGGGTTGGGCGAGCGGCTTGGCGTTGCTGCCACGCATGGTGCGCGAAATTGATGACGTGCGAATGTTCGCCGCCGCCCTCGGGAGCCTGATTGTGGTGGGGCTTTTTCTGGCGTTGAGTTACCAGCGCACGGGCAGCCTTTTTTTTTCAGCGGGCCTGCACGCGGGCTGGGTGTTTTGGATGAAACTCACCGGATTCGTCACCGTGGCGAAACCCGCCGCGCCGGGCTGGCTCTGGGGCACGGGCAGGCTCGTCGATGGTGGGGTGACGTGCGCGCTGCTGCTGGTCACGTTCGCGCTGTATTGGCGCTGGGGAAAATCGGCGGGCGACGGGGAACCGAGGTCGCATGGGTGAATCGGCGCTGAAATCGTGGGGCAACGCGCTGCTCGGCTTCGTGTATCCCGAGGCCTGCCAGATTTGCCACGAACAGCGCGCCACGCCCGCCGCGGGCTACGTGTGCGCGGCGTGCTGGCAGGATGTGCGTTTCATCAAACCGCCGTTTTGCGAGCGCTGCGGGCTGCCGTATCCGGGTGCAATCACGACGGCTTTCGAGTGCGGGAATTGCCGCGACGTGAAGCTGCATTTTCGCGGCGCGCGTTCCGCCGTCGCGGCGCAGGGCGTCGTGCTCGACGCGATTCATCATTACAAATACCAGCGCGCCTTGTGGTTCGAACCTTTCCTCGCCGACCTGCTTCTCCGCGCGGCGCTCCCCGAACTGCGCGCCGAATCTTGGGACCTCGTCGTGCCGATTCCGCTCCACCGCCTCAAGCAGCGCGACCGCGAGTTCAACCAGGCCGAGCGCCTCGGACGCCATCTCGCCGCCGCGCTCGGCATTCGTCAGCGCACCGACCTCGTCGCACGCGTCCTGCCGACCGTCACGCAAACCCGTCTCGACCGCGCCGCGCGCGCCGGCAATGTCCACCGCGCCTTCGCCGCGCGGTCCGGCGCGCGGTTGCAGGGGGAAAAGGTGATCCTGCTCGACGACGTTTTCACCACCGGCGCGACCACCAACGCGTGCGCCCGCGTGCTCCGTTCCCTCGGCGCGGGCGAGGTCTTTGTCTGGAGCGTCGCGCGCGGAATTGCCGGGCCGAAATTATCTTTTGAATTGCCCGCCGGTTCTTGAGAAGCTGCCGGGCCGTTGGTTACCCGTTGCGGGTTTCCGAGCATGCGTATGGCCACCACGATCCACAAAAAATCCATTGGCTTCGACACCGTCGAACCCGCCGTGACCCCGCCGCCGGCCACGGCCACGGGAGGAAGCTCGTTCGTCAAAAAATCCAAGCTCGGCACCTCCAAATCCAAGAAGCGCGACATCCCCGAGGGCCTGTGGACCAAGTGCCCCAAGTGCGCCAACCTGATCTACGACAAGGACCTCGACGAAAATCTGAAGGTCTGCCCGAAGTGCCAGCATCACTTCCCCATCACCGCGCGCGAACGCATCCACTCCCTCGTCGAGACTTGTTCCTTCGAGGAAATCGACGCGCAGATGACCAGCGTGGACACGCTCCAGTTCACGGGCACCGCCACATATTTGTCGAAGCTGACCGCGTACCAGAAATCCACCGGCCTCAAGGACGCCGTGATCACGGGCGTCGGCCGCATCGAAACGCAGAAGCTCGCCCTCGGCGTGATGGACTTCAGTTTCCTCGGCGGCTCGATGGGCTCGGTCGTGGGCGAAAAACTCACGCGCCTGATCGAGCTTGGCACCGACCGCGGCCTGCCGGTCGTCATCATTTCCACCAGCGGCGGCGCGCGCATGTACGAGGGCATGTTCAGCCTCATGCAAATGGCCAAAACCAGCGCCGCCCTCGCGTATCACGCCAAGAGCAAACTCCCCTACCTCAGCGTCCTCACCCATCCCACCACGGCGGGCGTGATGGCGAGCTACGCGAGCCTCGGTGATCTCATCCTCGCCGAGCCGGGCGCGATGGTTGGCTTCGCCGGCCCGCGCGTCATCAAAGACACCACCCAAGCCGAACTTCCCCCCGGCTTTCAAACCGCCGAATTCCTCCGCGACCGCGGCCTCATCGACGCGATCGTCCCCCGCAAGGAAATGAAGGCGCGCCTCGTCAGCTACCTCGACTTCCTCATGCAGGGCCGGCGGCAATTGGCTGCGCTTGGTTGAGTGGCGGAGGCTCCACCGCCCGCCGCAACCGACGAGCGGACGCGGACAAAACCATCTGCGGGCGCGGCGTTGGTGGAGAATTGCGACTCAGCCATGCCGCGAATTTTGAATGGAAGCGCACCCGATTCGGCCCGGAACTTCGCCTCAGGTACGGAGTCCCGCCTTCAGGCGGCCGGGCGCCCGCACGCGCCGCACCGTGTTGAATTCCCGGCGTCGCGCCGCCGGCAAGAATCCAGTCCGCTTAAGCATGAGCGATTTGCTTTAACGCAGAGACGCTGAGAGCGCAGAGATTCGGGGAGTGAAAGCGTGGGAAACTTCAAAACGAAAACGCCGAAAAAAATTCTCTGCGTCACTCCGCGTTCTCTGCGCCTCTGCGTTAAACGGATTCGCTCCCTTTGCCTTCGCGCTCGCAACTCAAGCAGCGCCCCGTCCCCTCTTCTTCGTATCGCCGCGTCGTGCCCTCGCTCAATAAAACAAATGCGGCACGAAGCGGCTGAAGTTGCCCGTGATCCGCCGCGTGTCCTCGCGGATGCCCAGGCCCCCCGCCTCGTGAGCGATCACCCACACACCGCACACCGGATAATTGCCGTCGAAATCTTTGGCCGGCGCGAGCGCCTGATACACGAACCCCTCCGCGCCATACTCGCCGCCGGTTTCCGCCACGGTTTGCCCGCGCTCGACGAGCGTCACGTTGCAACCCTCGCGGCTCAGTTTCGGCTTGCGCGCGAAATTTCCCTTCAACGGCTCGGGCTGTTCGTGACACGCCAGCAGATTTTCGTGGCCGGGAAAAAGTTCCCACAGAATCGGCAGCAGCCCCTTGTTGCTCAACAGCATTTTCCACGTTGGCTCAATGAACTGCGTCGTGCCCAACGCGAGCTGGGGCGCGAACTCCTCGGCCCACATCCACTCCCACGGATACAGCTTGAAACACGTGTCGAGGGGCCGTTCCTCGAGATCGACGAAGCGCTTCAGCCGCGCGTTCCAGCCGATGTCCTCGACCGCGATCACGCGCGTCTCCAAGCCCGCCTGCGCGCAGGTGTCCCGCAAATATGTGACGGTCTGCTCGTCCTCGGG
>JAYVOY010000183.1:0-8270 GCA_043757645.1 Verrucomicrobiota bacterium | reverse complement strand
GAACGGGGCTGCTGCGAGCTTTGGTCGTTGCGCAAACGTCCCACAAAATGGGGAACCAAAGTGAGTGCGTCAATGGCCGCGCCGGACCGCCCGCGCCGTGAGCCGCCGAGACGGCGGCGGTCCGCCTACTGCATGAATTCGGTTCAGGCGGGCGTGAGAGGGCTGGAAGGGGCGTGGGAAGGTTTGAGCCGCCCCACGTCGGCTCCGACAAAGGCAAACGAATCACGGCTTCAGCCACGGCGGGACTTGGATGTCCTTGCTCTGAATCGGCTTTTCATTGCCGCGCCAGAGGAAGCCGGCTTGCTCGAATTCGCGCTGGTTGGCTTTGAGGTGCGCGAGGAGGCGGCGGGCGAGTTGGCGATTCGGCGAACGCTCGCGGACGGCGAAGGGTTGGATGGCCTTGGCCCCGGCGTGCTGGATGGGGAAGAAGTCGAGGTGCTCGGATTGCGGGAGCGCGTTGACGCGATAAACGACCGCGGCGTCGAGCGCGCCGAGGCGCATTTGGTTGATGAGAAAATCGGCGGTGGGCACTTCGACGGAAACATTTTTACGGACGCTTTCAAGGAGGCTGCTGGACTTCAACATCCCGCGCGTCATGTAGCCGAGCGTGCTTTGCTCGGCGTTGCAGAGGCCGACTTTGAGATCGGCCTGCGCGAGGTCGGCGAGGGTTTTCACCCCGCGCGGATTGCCCTTTTTCACGACGATGCCGATGTCGGTTTCGGTGAGGAGAACGGCCTCGGGAAACTGCGCGGCGACGGGCGGGACGAAGCACAGATCGCACGCGTAATAGGCATCGGGGAAGCGGCCGTTGGGCGCGGTGCTCATCGCCTTCATCGTCGCGCAAAGGATGCCGCAGCCATTGAAAACCGTGGTGATGTTGATGCCCTCGCGGTCGGCGAATTGTTTCAGAAGTTTCTCGATCGCGAGCCGGTTCACGCCGCCGCTGTAGAGAATTAGATCGGGTTTCTCGGCCCAGCGGTCGCCGAGGATTTCAGGGAAACCGTGCTGGCGCAGAATCGCGCCGCCCTGCTCGGGCGCGCCGGCGTAGCGCGCGAACCGCAGCGCGGCGGCGGGTTGGGTGCAGGTCGCCATGAGGATCGCGGTCGCGTGGGTGGCGCGGTTGGGCGTGGTGGGCGCGGGAGCGGCGGGAGGGCGCGTGGCGGTTGCGGTCGCGGATGTCGCGTTGGTCGCGGTGGCGGTGGTGGCTAGCGGGAGGATTTCTTGGGCGAGCGTGAGCGGACGGGTTTCGATAAAGGGGCCGTCGGTGGCGACGAGGGCGAGATCGTGGGTTTTGTCGGGAGCAAATTGCAGCCGGATGTTGGCGCCGAATTCTTTGCGATACTGCTCGGCAATGGCGGTGACCGGAGTCTTCAACGCGGGATCGCACAGCACGAGCAGCTCCGGCTGCGTGGGGCCGGGCGGGCCGCCGCGCTGGCGCAGCGCGAGCACGCCGAGTGCGACGGCGAGCGCGAGCATCAAGATGGCGAGAAGTTTCACGGTGATTTACTTGATGGGACGCTTCCACGAATCAGAGAGCACCGCGACTGGAAAAAATTTGGAACAAGCGTAACGCCGAATGCGCTCGCAGCGTTGGCCGCTGCGGAGCGCCGATCTCCAGTTCGGCGCTCCGCGCGGCGGTGACGCAGCGTGATCCCCTGGCGCGTCTCTCGTCGCAGTATCCGCGGGACTTTCCCCGCTTATTAGCACCCGGCTTCAGCCGGGTGTCTCGCGAGACGAGCAGGGGGCAACCGCTTCAGCGGTTTCTCCGTCGCGCGAAAACCGCTGAAGCGGTTGAAGATGTTTGCCGCTGCGGTCACCCGGCTGAAGCCGGGTGCTAATGAGATTGGAACAGGAGTTTGAATCGCTCGGAATGCGTCCCCTGCGGCATCTTTCAAAAAAACGGTGATGGCATCGCCGCGCGCGGTCGCGTTCAATGGTGGTCATCACGGCTCCGTTGAGAACGCCGCTTTGCGGAGACCCGCCCGTCGCCGGGCGATCTCGTAGCCGCGATGGTTTGATGAACATTTTTCGCCGGGTGTTTCCGTTCGCGGGACTGGCCATTTTACTTTTTTCCGCGGCTGCGGGTCGCGCGGCGGACTGGCCGATGTGGCGGTTCGACGCGGGGCGTTCGGCGTCGTCGCCGGAGGTTTTGGCCCCGCAACTTTTCCGCCAATGGACGCGCGTGTACACGCCGCGAGTGCAGGTCTGGGATGATCCGCTGAATTTCGACTTGATGCCCTACGACAAGGTGTTCGAGCCAATCGTCGTCGGTGGGCGCGTGCTGGTGGGCTTCAACGACACGGACAAGGTGGTGGCGCTGGATCTGGCGAGCGGCGCGGAGGCGTGGACGTTTTACACGGACGGTCCGGTGCGGCTCGCGCCGGTCGCGTTTCAGGACAAGGTCTTGTTCACGAGCGACGACGGAAATCTCTACTGCGTGAATGTGGCCGACGGGAAGCTGCTCTGGAAATTCCGCGGCGGTCCCTCGGAGCGCAAGGTGCTCGGCAATCAGCGCGTGATCTCGTCGTGGCCCGCGCGCGGCGGGCCGGTGGTGCGCGACGGGCGCGTGTATTTCGCGGCGAGCATCTGGCCGTTCATGGGCACCTTCATCTATTCGCTGGATGCGGCGACGGGCCGCGTGCTGTGGGTGAACGACACGACGGGCGCGCAGTTCATCCGCCAGCCGCACGGGGCGCCGTCGTTCGGCGGCGTCGCGCCGCAGGGGGCGCTGGTGGCGACGCAGGATATTTTGCTCGTGCCCGGCGGGCGCTCGGTGCCGGCGGCGTTTGAGCGCAAGACGGGCGAGTTTCTCCATTTTCAACTGGCCTCGACGGGCAAGGGCAACGGCGGCTCCTTCGTGGTCGCGAATGAAACGGAGTTTTTCGTTCACACGCGGGAGCAGGGCACGCGCGCGTTCGAGTTGAAAACGGGCAAGGCCGGGAAGTACACGAACAGCGAACCGGTGCTCGACGGGAAGTTGTTGTACTTCGCCACCACCAACAAACAGGGCCGCGTCGTGCAGGCGGTGACGGCGGATGCCGACAAAAAAATCCAGTGGGAAATCAAGGCCGACGCGTCGCGCGATTTGATCAAGGCGGGCAGGCGGCTCTACGCGGCGGGCACGAACGGCATCGCGGCGATTGATCTGCCGACGGGGCTGCTGCGGGCCAAGGTGTCGTGGAATTTCACGATCAAGGGCGGCGCGCAGCGGCTGCTCGCGGCGAACGGCAAGCTGCTCGCGATCACGCCGGACGGGCGGATCATCGCGTTCGGCCACGAGAAGACGAAAACGGTGAATCTCACGACGAAACCGAAGTTGCCGAAGGTCGCGCCCGCGCGCGCGGCGGAGGCCGAGGCGATCATCAAGGCGACGGACGCGGGCGCGGGTTACGCGCTGTGGTTCGGGGTCGAGGATGGCGCGCTGCTCGAGGCGGTGTTGTTGAATTCCAAGTTGCGCATCGTCGCGCTCGATCCGGATGCGGCGAAGGTCGCCGAGTTGCGGAGGCGCTGGGACGCGGCGGGCTGGTACGGTTCGCGCGTGACGCTGCACGCCGGGGATCCGGCGAGTTTTCGCGCGCCGCCGTATTTCGCGAACCTGGTTTTCGTGGGCGAATCGGTCGCGGCGCGCTTGCGGGAGAAGTCGCTATTGCAGGCCGCGTATGAATCGGTGCGGCCGTACGGGGGCACGCTTTGGCTCGCGGGGTCGGGCGAGGCGCAGCGGGAGTTGGCGGATGTCGTCGCGGCCGCAAAATTGGAGCGCGCTGAAATGCAGTGGGGCGCGGATCATCTGAGGGTGGGGCGCGCCGGCGCGCTGCCGGATGCGGCGGACTGGACGCATCAATATGGCGACATCGGCAACACGCTGAAGTCCGATGACGCGCGGGTGAAAGCGCCGCTGGGGCTGTTGTGGTTCGGCGGCAACTCGAATCTCGACGTGCTGCCGCGCCACGGCCACGGGCCGCCGGAGCAGGTCATTGGCGGGCGGATGTTCATTCAAGGCGTCAACGTTCTCAGCGCGCGCGACGTGTACACGGGCCGGATTTTGTGGAGGACGGAATTCGCGAATCTCGGCACGTACGGGATTTATTTCGATGCGAGCTACACGAACACGCCGTTGAGCACGGCCTACAATCAGAAGCACATTCCCGGCGCGAACGGGCGCGGCGCGAATTTCGTCGCGGCCGAGGACGCGGTGTACATCGTCGTGAGCAACACGTGCCAGAGGCTCGACGTGAAGTCGGGGCAGCTCGCGCGCACGATCGTGCTGCCGGGAAAACCGGGAACGAACGCCCCGGCGGAGTGGGCCTTCATCGGCATTCACGACAACGTGCTGCTCGGCGGCGATGGCTTCGCGCTGCACAGCCGCAAGCTCGACGGCGGCTCCAGCGGCAGTTCGCGCGCGATCGAGGACTATTCCGCGAGCGATGGCCTCGTGGGTTTCGACCGCCACACGGGCAGCGTGCTGTGGCGGGTCGCGGCGCGGCACAGCTTTTTGCACAACGGCATCGTCGCCGGGAACGGGCGCGTGTACTGCCTCGACAAACTTCCCGCGAGCGCCGAGGACAAACTCAAACGCCGCGGCGCGAGCGTGCCGAGGGATTATCGCCTCGTGTGTTTCGAGGCGCACTCGGGGCGGCAGTTGTGGGAAACGGAGCAAAACATTTTCGGCACGTGGCTCGGTTACTCGAAGGCGCACGACGTGTTGCTGCTCGCGGGCGCGAAGGCGTCGGACCGCTTGAAGGATGAAGTGGGCGAGGGTTTGACTGCGTATCGCGGCGTCGATGGCGAGATTCGCTGGCAGGATTTGAAGCGCAAATACACCGGCCCGTGCATCCTCCACAACGAGCTGATCCTCACGAGCGCCAATTCCTACAACGTCTCCGGCGGCGCGTTCAATTTGCTCAATGGCGCGCCGCACCTCGTGCGCAATCCGCTCACGGGCAAATTCGAGCCGTGGCGCGTGTCGCGCGCGTACGGCTGCAACAACATGATCGCGAGCGAGAATTTGCTGACGTTCCGCTCGGGCGCGGCGGGCTTCTACGATCTGGCCAACCAGAGCGGGACGGGAAATCTCGGCGGCTTCAAGTCCGGTTGCACCGCGAACCTCATCGTGGCGAACGGCGTGTTGAACGCGCCCGATTACACGCGGACGTGCAGTTGCGGGTATCAGAACCAAACGTCGCTCGGACTGATTTCGATGCCCGAAATGGAGTTGTGGACTTACAGCCAGTTCGGTCTCGATTCGGAAACGGGCGAGCGCATCGAGCGCGTCGGGATCAATTTTGGCGCGCCCGGCGACCGGCGCGCGCCGGACGGCACGATGTGGCTGGAGTATCCCTCGGTCGGCGGCGATTCGCCCGGCGTGCCCGTCACGGTGTCGGGAAAAGGGGTGGCGTATTTTCGCAGGCACGCGTCGCTGATGGGCGGGCGCGGGCTGCCGTGGGTGACGGCGTCGGGCGTGCGCGATTGCGAGACAATCACGATCGCGCCGGAACTCATCCGGCCGAACGTGGCGAAGCCGCCGCGCTCGAAGGACGATGACGAGGATGAGGCGATCGAGCGCGCGAAGGCCAAGGGCGCGATCCCACCGCCGGAGATTCCTCCGCGCGGCCCATTGCCGGAATTGCCGAAGCTCGCGCCGCTCGCGCCCAAGCGGGTGTATTCGCCCGCGCCGTACACGGTGCGGTTGTATTTCGGCGAGCCGGAGAATCGCGCGGCGGGGCAGCGGGTTTTCGATGTGGCGTTGCAGGGGCGCACGGTGCTGGAGAAGTTCGACATCACGGTCGCCGCGGGGGGCAGTGGTCGCGGCGTGGTGAAGGAAATCAACGGCGTGATGATTCAGAAGGAGTTGAAAATCAGTTTCACGCGCGCGCCGGGCACGCAGGCCGGACCGCTGCTGTGCGGCGTGGAACTCATCGCGGAACGCCGGACGGCGGCGAAATGAGCGCGCGGAATCGGCCCGCGCGCGGAGGGGGCGCCGAGCACTGGCTCGGCGAGGTGCTCGGGATTCTGAATCGCGCCGAGCCGGTGCTCGGCGCTCCGCGGTATCGCAACTCCGCGCGAGCGCGGGTTTGCCGCGTGGTCGCGGCCTTGATGTTCTCCGCCGTTTCACTGTGGGCGTGCTCGGTGCCGGTGTTTCGTTTTGCGTTGGAGAAATGGCCCGCCGATCCGTTTCGCGCCGTGGTGTTTCATCGCGGTCCACTCACGGAAGCGCAGCAAAAACTCGCGCGCGATTTCACCACCGAGGGACTCGCCGGACGGCTGCGCGCGAATGTGGTTTTGGAATGGGTGAACGCTGCCGCGCCGCTTTCGGCGGAGATGGAATTGCTCGCGCGGAAAATTGGCACGAACACGTTGCCGCACATCTTCCTGCTTTTCCCCCACGTCACGCGAATCGCCGAGCCAGTCGCGTCCGGCCCGCTCACGGACGCGACGGTGCGGGCGTTTCTCGACTCACCCGCGCGGCGGGAACTCGCGCGGCGGCTCGGGCGCGGCGACAGCGTGGTGTGGGTGCAACTGGACGGCGCGGACGCGAAGGAGAATGAGGCCGCCGCGCAGTTGCTCGAGGCGCGGCTCGGCTATCTCGCGAAGGTTCTCAAGCTGCCGAAGCTTGATCCGCAGGACATCGCGAGCGGCTTGGTCAGCGCGCTGGCTGCGGACTTGAAGCTCTCGTTTTCCGGGATGCGTCTCGCGCGCGACAACGCGGCGGAGCGCGTGTTCGCGCAAATGCTGCTCGGCACCGAGGCGGATCTCGGCGGGCTGCGCGAGCCGATTGTTTTCCCCGTGTTCGGCCGCGGTCGCGCGCTGTTCGCGTTGGTCGGGAAGGGGATCAATCACGAGACGATTGATGACGCGGCGAGCTTTCTCATTGGCCGTTGCTCGTGCGAAGTGAAGGAGCAAAATCCCGGCGTGGACCTGCTGCTCGCCGCGGATTGGGACGCGTTGCTGAAAACGCAGAGCGCCGGGAAATTCGCGCCGACCGCGGAGCCGCAACTCGTGCCGGACGCGCCGGGAAACGCCGCGCCAGCGCAGCCCGAGATCGTGACGATTTCGGGAAGCGACCACGCGGGCGCGGCGGGAACGGGCGTTGAGAAAAGTCGGCCACCGCGAAGTGTGGCTGTCTTGTTTGCGGCGTGCGTGGTGGCGGGCGCGGTGCTCGTCGGGATTTTGCTGCGCAAACGGTAGTTGCGCGGGGAGGGGGCGCGCGGGGGCGCGGCTCAGATTTATTTTTTGAGCGGCTCCGACTTCGCCTCGACGAGGCTGGCGAGGCGTTTTTCCAGCTCGATTATTCCCGGAGCATTTCGTCGCGCAGGCGGGAGAGCGCGGACGACGCCGAGGGCTTGCGTGAAGGCTTGGCGGGCTTCGGCTTCGCGACCGGCGAGCATGAGGATTTCCCCGCGGCGGGCGAGCCAGGCTTCGGCGTGGGCGGATTGCGCGGCGACTTTGTCGAGGCGCTTGAGGGCGTCGTCGAAGCGTTTGGCGCGGGCCTCGAGATCAATGGCGTAGAGTTGCAGGGTGAGGAGGGAACCGTGCCGGCGAATACCGTCCTCGATCACGCGCAACGCCTCGTCGCCGCGTTGGGGGCCGATGGTCGTGAGGGCGAAGGCGCGCTCGAGAAAAAGTTCCGGCCCCGGATTCGCGCTGGTGGCGATGGCCTGGGCAAGGTCGTCGGCCGCGGCCTGGGGTTGCTTGAGTTGCAAATTCGCGCGTGCGCGGGTGACGAGTCCATCCGTGTGCGTGGGGTGGCGGCGGAGAAAACGATCAATGGCCACCTTGCCGGCGAGCGGCCAGTTGGCATCCAGTAAAACCTGCGCGGTGGCGAGATCGACGGTGGCGAGCGCGGGATCAAGCGCCGCCGCCTGCTGCAAATCGGCGAGCGCCGCATCCCAGTTCTTCGCCGCGCGAAAAATCTCGCCGCGTTTCAGGTGGAGTTCCGCGTGGCGCGGGTTGCGCTCGATCTCGCGGGTTAGAGTGGCGAGGGCGTTGGTTGGATTGAGCGCCGGGGCGGCGAATGCGGGCACGGCGAGGGGGGCGCCGAGCAGCAGCGTCGCCAGCGCGCGCGCGCGGATGGGCGCGGGAAGTCGGCGCGGTGAACGTGCTTTCATGGGGCGGCGATGATTTCAACTTGGAACGGGAAAACACAACCGCGGATTCGCGGTGACGCCGCGAGGGGGCGCATCTGGACACTGCCCCCGCGAGTTTGCCGTGCCGGAGCGCGGCTGTGTGCGCAGCACCAGCCGCAGCAGGTTGCCATGGCCCGGCGTCGGGAG
>JAYVOY010000182.1:0-8302 GCA_043757645.1 Verrucomicrobiota bacterium | reverse complement strand
CGATTAATCCGAACCAATGCGGCGGGCGGCCGTGCATCCGCGGGATGCGGATTCGCGTGGTGGACGTGCTGGGATTGCTCGCGGCGGGCGAGAGCGCGGAGCAAGTTCTCGGCGAGTATCCTTATCTCGAGCGCGAGGATATTCTGGCGTGCCTCGAATTTGCCGCCGGGCAGGGCGACCATCCGATTCTGCAACCGGCGTGACCTGTGAAATTTCTTGTGGACGCCCAACTGCCACCGTCGTTGGCGTTTCACCTCCGCGGCCTTGGCCACGCCGCGTCGCATGTGGTTGATCACGGTCTGCGCGATGGTGAAGATCCCGACATCCTTTCGCTTGCACGGCAGCAAGGGTGTTGCGTCATCACAAAGGACGAGGACTTCCAGCTTCACTGGCTTTTCGGGGTGCGGGATGTGCCGATCATTTGGTTGCGTTGTGGCAATATTTCCAATTCTGACTTGAAGAACCGAATCACCGGATTGCTTCCGGAAATTCTCCTCCGATTGGAAAGTGGAGAAACCTTGGTTGAAATCCGCTGAACTTATGAAGATTTCGTTTAGCTCTGCCGTGCTTGTGAATCGATCATGCATAGGAACTTTTTTCCTGTTGTCCGCCGTCGCCGCGACGGCATTCGCCGCTGACACCAAGCCCGCGGCGCCCGAGGTCAGGCTGGCCGCGCCGACGCGCGGGGAGATTCACCGGTTTGTCACGCTGCCCGGTGTGGTGCGGCCGTGGCAGTCGGCGACGTTGTTTGCGCGCGTGCCGGGTTACTTGAAATCAATCAGCGTGGATCGCGGCGATGAGGTCGCGGCGGGCGCGGTGCTGGCGGAAATCGACGCGCCGGAACTGGCCGCGGATGTCGCGCGCGCGGAGGCCGAGGTCGCGCAGGCGACGGCGATGCAGGCCAAGGCGACGGCGGATCTCGAGAAGGCCAAGGCCGAGGCGGCGCGGTATCGCGCGGAAATTCCGCGGGCGAAGGCGGAGTTCGACATCGCGCGTTTGGAATTTCAACGCGCGCATTCGGCGCAGCAGAAAGCCCCCGATCTCGTCGTGCAACAAACGGTGGACACCGCGAAGGCGCGGCTCGAAATGGCGGAGGCAACGCAGGTCGCGGCGCAGGCGGCGGTGGACGCGGCGGCGGCGGCGGCGCAGGCGGCGGCGGCGGGGCGCGAGGTGGCGGCGGCGGGGCGCGAGGTGGCGTTGACGGGCGTGGCGCGGGCCGAAGCGGTCGCGGGGTTCAGGAAAATCGTCGCGCCGTTCGCGGGCACGATCACGGATCGGCGGGTGGATCCGGGTGCGTTCATTTCGCCGGCGAGCGGCGGGAATGCGGCGGCCCAAAACGCGTTGGTGACGTTGATGGATTTTCGCACGGTGCGGTTGCAGGTGCTGGTGCCCGAGGCCGAGGCGGCGCTGGTACACAAGGGGCAGCCGGTGAAGGCGACGTTCGATGGTTTGCCGGGCCGCGCGCCGGTCGAGGCCGTGGTGTCGCGGGTGGCGGGCGTGTTGGATGAAGCGAGCAAGACGATTTTGGTCGAGGCGGATTTGCCGAATCCGAAGGGCGAGATTCGCCCCGGGATGTTTGCGTCCGCGCGCGTCGGCGTGGAGCGGCACGCGGACGTGCTGCTCGTGCCGGTCGAGGCGCTCGTGCTGGAAAAGACGGCGGCGTTTGTGTTCGTCGTCGAGGGCGGGAAGGCGCAGCGAATCTCGGTGAAGATTGGGTTTAATGACGGGAAGAACGTGGAAATTGTGTCCGGTTTGGCGACGGAACAACGGGTGATTCTGGTGGGCAAACTCATGCTCACGCCGGGACAGGCGGTGAATGTGGGGGAGGGCAAGTGATGAAGAATTTTTTTGCGCGAATGGTGAAGTGCGGCGCGTGGCTCGCGTTGGCGGTGTGGCTGACGCCAATGACGGTTACGGCCGCCGAGCCTGCGACCGTGCGCGGGACCAATGCCAGCGCGGTGGTTCTCGATTTGCCGACGGTGTTGCGGTTGGCGGGGGCGCAGAATTTGGAGGTGCAAATCGCGGCGGAGAAACTGGCGGAAGCACGGGCAAACCACGCGGGGGCGTTGCTGCAATTTTTCCCGTGGCTCGCGCCGGGCGTGACGTATCGGCGGCACGAAGGCCGGATTCAAGATGTCGGCGGGGCCATCTTCGAGGCGAACAAGCAGCAGTACACCGCGGGCGGTTCGGTGGCGGCGCAGGTCGAGTTGGGCGAGGCGTTTTTCAAGGCGCGCGCGGCGAAGCAGTTGGTGGCGGCGGCGGATCGCGGCGTGGAATCGCAGCGGCAGGAGAGTTTGCTCGCGGCGGCGGGCGGTTATTTCGATTTGCTCAAGGCGCAGGCCGCGACGGGCGTGGCGCGCGAGGCGGTGCGCATCGCGCGGGATTATGCGGAGCAGGTGCGGCGCGCGGTTGAGGCGGGCGTGGCGTTCAAGGGTGACGCGCTGCGCGCGCTGGTGCAGGCGGAGCGCAATCAAATCGCGCTGCGGCAGGCCGAGGAGCAGCAGGCGGCGGCGGCGGCGAGACTTGCGCAGGTGCTGCATCTGGACGCGACGCTCGCGTGGAGCGGGCGCGACGCGGAGTTGGTGCCGCTGGATTTGGTCGGCACGAACGCGGCGTTGAGCGAGTTGGTCGGGCAGGCGCTGGGGCAGCGGCCGGAGTTGCAGCAGCACGCCGCGCTGCTGCGGGCGGCGCGCTCGGGCAAGGACGGCGCGACTTACGGACCGCTGGTGCCGGCACTGGGGGCACAGGCGTTTTGGGGAGGATTGGGCGGCGGCAAGAATGGCTCGGCGCGCGGGTTCGCGGAGACGGAGGATTATTTTTTCGGGCTGACGTGGCGCATTGGTCCGGGCGGTTTGCTCGACCGCTCGCGGATTGCGGCGGGCGACGCGCGGTTGCAGGGCGCGCGGCTCACCGCGGAGAAGGCGCACGACGAAGTGGTCCGGCAAGTGGTGGAAGCGCTTAACCGAATGCGCTCTTTGGCCGATCAAGTGGGCACCGCCAAGCGCGCCCTCGCGACGGCGGAAGAAAGCTTGCAGCTCGCGCGCGAACGCAAAGAGTTCGCCGTGGGCATCGTGTTGGAGAACATCCAAGCCGAGCAGGAACTGACGCGGGCGCGGCAGGATTTTCTGGCGACCATCGGCGAGTTCAACAAAGCGCAATACGCGGTGTTGCGCGCCACCGGGGCCTTGCACGGCGGGGCGGCGGGCGGTCCGCCCGCCGCCGGGCAGGAATCGCAACGGTGAAAATTTTCACGCGGCCCTTTTTTCTGAACAGCACTTCAGGCAGTGCAATGACGATGTACGAAATGAGCTTTGCGGCACGGGCGTTCCGGACGGCCGGGGCGTTGATGATGTTGGGGTTCGCGGTTGCGCCGCGCGGTGTCGCCGCGCCGCCGGCAATTGATGTCGGGCCGGTGAATCAAAGCGTTATTCAGGGCGCTTCGTTCACGCTGACGGTGAGCGCCAGCGGCACCGCGCCGCTCGCGTATCAGTGGTTCA
This sequence comes from Verrucomicrobiota bacterium, assembly GCA_043757645.1. Taxonomy (GTDB): domain Bacteria; phylum Verrucomicrobiota; class Verrucomicrobiia; order Limisphaerales; family BJHT01; genus BJHT01. Next base: position 4,805 of record JAYVOY010000182.1, on the reverse strand, counting down.
AGAACGGGGTCGCAATCGCCGGGGCGACGGGTGTGAGCCTCTCGGTCACCAACGCGCAGGGGGATCCGGGCGCGAATTTTGTGGGGCCGAGCACGACGGTGCTGCCGTTCATGGAGCCGCTGTCGCCGGGCTACGCGGTGCAGTCGTTGTTCGCCGCGGGCGACACGGTGAACACGAAGCCAGACGGCGTGACGCCGTATCGTTTTGCGGGAATTCCCGATGGCCTCGGCGCGTTCGACAATGGCGACGGCACATTCACCGTGCTCGTGAATCACGAGATCACCGCGCAATCCGGCCTGCCGCGGCGGCACGGTGTGGACGGCGCGTTCGTCACGCGCTTGGTGATCAGCAAGAGCACGCTCGCGGTGTTGAATGCGAGCGATTTGGTCACGAATGTTTTCCTCTGGGACGGTGCGCAGCAACGGCACATCGTCACGGCGGGCGCGGGTTTCAGCCGGTTCTGTTCGGCGGATTTGCCGTTGCCCGCAGCGTTGTTCAATCCGGCCACGGGGCTGGGCACGACCAACAAAATTTTTCTCAACGGCGAGGAAGTTTCCGCGGATGGACGGGCCTTCGCACACGTCGTGACGGGGGCCTCGGCGGGCAACAGCTACGAACTACCGCACCTCGGAAAATTCTCGCACGAAAACGTGCTGGCCAATCCGTATCCACAGGACAAGACCGTGGTGGCCGTGACCGATGACACCAGCCCCGGCGGGCAGGTCTATATCTACGTCGGCACCAAAGCGGCGACGGGCAGCGAGGTCGAGCGGGCGGGCTTGGTGGGCGGCAGTCTCTACGGCGTCGTGATGGCCGGTGTGCCGGTCGAGGCGAACAACACCACGGCGGTCACACGCGCATTTTCGCTCGTGAATTTGGGGGACGTCTCCACGCGGACCGGACCGGAGTTGGAAAGCCTGTCGGTGAACAACAACGTCACGATTTTCCAACGGCCCGAGGATGGGGCCTGGGATCCGCGCAATCCGCGGGATTTTTATTTTGTCACCACGGCGACTTTCACCGACGCGAGCCGGCTCTGGCGTTTGCGTTTCACCGACATCGCGAATCCCGAGGCGGGTGGAACCATCGACATGCTGCTCGATGGCAACGGCGGGTATCACATGCTGGACAATCTCACGTTTGATCCCGATGGGAATTTGCTGTTGCAGGAAGGCCCCGGAGACAACGCGTCGAACGCGCGCATTTGGAAATATGATGTGAGCAACGACAATTTGCTCGAGGTCGCGCGGCACAAGCCCGCGCTCGTGACGGTGGGGCAGCCGGGTTTTCTCACGCAGGATGAAGAATCGTCGGGGATCATCGATGTCAGCGCGATTCTCGGGTATCGCGCGTTTTTGCTCACGGTGCAATTGCACGGCAGCACGCGACCCCTGCCGGGATTGCTCGAGGAATTGGTCGAGGACGGGCAGTTGCTGTTGCTGCGCGAGACCGCCGCGGGGGATTACTACGCGCGCGTGAGCAACGCGGAGGGCACCGCTCTCAGCGGCAACGCGACCGTCACCGTCGCGGTGCCGCCGGTGATTGACGCGCGGTTGCAGGCCAGCCCGCTGGGGCATCAAGTCGTCTCGCCCGGCCGCAGTGCGACGTTCACCTTTGATCCCGCGGGCGTGATCGGCTCGGGGCCGTTCGGGTTTCAATGGCTGCGCGACAACAACGTGATTCCCGGCGCGACCAGCGCGTCGCTGACGGTGAACAACGCCAGTGAAATGGTGTCGGGCAATTACCGGATGCGCGTGACGGGGCCGGGCGGCGCGGCGGTGTCCGCTCCGGGAATGCTGGCGACGTTGCGCGTCATCAACCGCTACGCGCCGTATCTCGGTCTGGAAGTGACCGGCCCGGCGAACGCGCGCTTTCAACTCCAGCAAGCGCCCAATCTCAACGGCGCGCCGACATGGTCGAACCTCTCCATCGTGACGCTGCCGGGCACCAGCCTGATCTACATCGGCGGCACCTTCAGCGCCCCGCTCGCGCTTTTCCGCGCCCTGCCGCTGCCGTGAACTGGCGTGCTGACCCCGCCGCCACGCCCGCGTGCGTGAAGCGGTCGTCCGCGCCGGCCCCGTTTGTGCCCGCAAATTTATCACTGACGTTGGCCCGCGCTAAACCGGAACCCTGCGGTTGACGGAGCGCCGCCGTCTCGGCGGCTCACAGCGTGGGAAGGTCGCGAGGGCGATTCGCGCGCCAGCTTTTGGCTCACCATTCAGGAAACATTTTGTGCTTCGGAAAATGCGCGCCTCCGCCCCGTTCGGACGGTGTGAGCCGCCGGGACGGCGGCGCTACAACTGCATCGTTACGGCTAAGACTGCTCTAAAATGCCTGAAAACAAAGGGGCGAATCGGGATTGACGGCGCCGGTTATCCCACCGGAGGCGGAATCAAAAGGGGTAGGTGGGCGCGGCCAACCGCGGGTGGGATTTTGCGGGAACCAAACAACGCGCCCCCCCGCAAATGAATATTCGCGGGAGTCCCCGCGGGTGAAGATGGTCGGAGCGACAGGATTTGAACCTGCGACGTCTTGGTCCCAAACCAAGTGCTCTACCAGGCTGAGCTACGCTCCGAGCAAGTGCTGCGAAGTATTCCTGAAAGGATGGCGGAGGCGCAACGGCAATCTTGGGCCATGCACGGCTTTCCGGGTGTGACTCGAAGTGGGTGAGGCGGCGCGGCCCCCCGGTCCGCTGTGGCGCAACGCTGCCGACCGTCCGCGTGGCCAGCGCTCTCGGGCCTTGCCACGCCCCGCCGATTTGGAAATCGGCGAGACCGCAGACTGGGAAGTCTGCGCTACGTTTCTGGGCGTCCTCACCCACTGATAATCACACCCCGGCGCCGCAAAATCCCAAAACCCCGCTTGACCGTCCGCGCGCAAAATCCTAGCGTTCGCCCCCATGTTCAACGTGCCGCAAGTAAAACGGATTGTAGCAGCCAACGTCGCCGTTGGTGCTTGTCGCGCTTGACCTGACTTTCGACAATCACCCACGGCTGGCAACGGCCGTGGGTTTTTTGTTACTCCCGCGGCCCCGGCCCAGCCGACTAAATCATTATGAGCAAAACCCCTTCGATCGCTGAACCCAAAGCCGCCGCCCCGGAGCGCCCCGAAGTCGGCCCCGCCATGCTGGGCTCTGAAATTCTCGTCGCCTGCCTCGAACGCGAGGGCGTGGACACCATCTTCGCCTACCCCGGCGGCGCGAGCATGGAATTCCATCAGGCGCTTACCAAATCGAAGAGGATTCGCACGATCCTGCCGCGGCACGAGCAGGGTGGCGTCTTCGCCGCGGAGGGTTACGCGCGCGCGACGGGCCGGGCGGGCGTGTGCATGGCCACCAGCGGGCCGGGCGCGACGAACCTCATCAGCGGCATCGCGGATGCCTACATGGATTCGATCCCGCTCGTCGCGATTACCGGGCAGGTGCCGCAGGCGATGATCGGCAAGGGCGCGTTTCAAGAGACCGATTTTTTCGGCATGACGCTGCCGATCGTGAAGCACAGTTATCTGGTGACGGACGTGAATGATTTGCCGCGCGTGGTGAAGGAAGCGTTTCACATCGCGCAGACCGGGCGTCCCGGTCCGGTGATCATTGATGTGCCGAAGGACATTCAGCAGACGCGCGCGCAGCCCGTCTTCCCGACGGAGGTGCGGTTGCGCGGCTACAATCCGGTTTCGCACGCGGATGACCTCGCGTTGAACGAAATCATCGGCCTCATCGAAAAAGCCGAACGGCCCGTGCTCTATTGCGGTGGCGGCATCATCAGCGGCAATGCGGCGGCGGAATTGCGCGAGTTCGCGCACCTCACGCAAATCCCCGTCACGACCACGATCATGGGCTGCGGGGCGTTCCCCGAGACCGACCCGCTCTCGCTGCGCTGGCTCGGGATGCACGGCACCGCCTACGCCAACTGGGCCGTCTGCGGCGAGTACGAGCATCGCAAATCCTTCAATGACCCGATGGTGAAACTCCACGACGGCGCGGATTTGTTGCTCGCATTCGGCGTGCGCTTCGATGATCGCGTGACGGGCAAGGTCGAGAAGTTTTGCGAGACGGGCACGATCGTCCACATCGACATCGACGTGAGCGAGCACAACAAGAACCGCAAGGTGCAACTCGCGATTCAGAGTGACATCAAGTACGCCCTCGGCCGCCTCGTGGAACTCGCGCGCAAACGCCCGGCCCAGAAAAAATTCCCCGCCTGGCACGAGCGTATCGCCGCGTGGAAGGAAAAGGCGCCGCTCGGCTATCGCGTGACCGAGGAAGTGCTCCGCTCGCAGCACATGAAGGATCACATGGGCGGCCTCAGCGACCAGGTGATTCTCCCGCAGATGGCGATCGAGAAGCTCTACGAACTCACGAAAGGCGACGCGATCATCACGACGGGCGTGGGCCAGCATCAGATGTGGGCGGGGCAATATTACAAATACAATTTCCCGCGCCAGTTCCTCACCAGCGCCGGTTTGGGCGCGATGGGCTACGGTTATCCCGCCGCACTCGGAGCGAAGGTCGCGTGCCCGCACAAACAAGTGATCGACATCGACGGCGACGGCTCGTTCCTGATGAACGTGCAGGAACTGGCCACCGCGCACATCGAGAAAATCGCCGCGAAGGTGATGATCCTAAACAACCAGCACCTCGGCATGGTCGTGCAGTGGGAAGACCGCTTCTACGCGGGCAACCGCGGCCACACCTATCTCGGCGACCCGGACAACATGAAGTTGATCTACCCCGACTACATCACGATGGCCAAGGCGTTCAATGTCCCCGCCGAACGCGTCATGTTCCGCCGCGACCTCCCCGCCGC
>JAYVOY010000181.1:0-8345 GCA_043757645.1 Verrucomicrobiota bacterium | reverse complement strand
GGGGGGCGGCAAGGAGAAGGGCGCGGGTGGTGGGTGCGGCGGAGCGCCAAGCCCCCGCTCGGTGTGAACCTCCGATCTTTCGACCTCGCCGAGCCGGTGCTCGGCGCTCCGCCCGCGGTTCAGGGGGGCGAAGCGCAGTCCAGTTAGAGCCGCGTTACCCCGGCTCCCACAATGAATGAACGAAACGGATTTGTCTCGTGAGCGGGGACGGGGATTGCGCAGGATTCTTCGCAGCGAATGAGTTTTCCGCTCAATGCCTACTTGATTGCGTTCGCCGCCGCGCTGATTGCGAGTGCGGCGGCGCTGCCGGGGTGGCGGCGGTGGTGCGGGCGCGTGGGGTTGGTGGATGATCCGGGGCAGCGCAAGATTCACAGCACGCCGATTCCGCTGGCGGGCGGGCTGGCGGTGCTGACGGGGTTGCTGGTGCCGCTGCTCGCGGGTTGGCTCGCGCTGAAATCGGGCTGGGTGCCCGAGGCCACGGCGGGGCCGGTGTGGCACGGATTCGGACGGCGCGGGGTGGAATTGGCGGCGATTCTCGCGGGCGCGGTCGCGATGGTTTTGCTCGGCGTGTGGGATGACAAAGTGGAGCTGGGCGCGGGCGTGAAGTTCGTGGGGCAGGCGGCGATCGCGCTGCTGGTCGCGGCGGCGGGCGTGCGGATCACGTTGTTTGTGCCGAGCGTGGTGTTCAGTTACGCGGTCACGGTGTTGTGGATTCTCACGGTGATCAACGCGTTCAATTTCATGGACAACATGAACGGCCTTTGCCCCGGCCTCGGCGCGATTGGCGCGGCGGGATTCGGCGCGATTGCGGCGTTGCACGGGCAGTATTTGGTGGCGTCGCTGGCGTGGTTGGTGTGCGGGGCGGCGCTGGGTTTTCTGCCGTACAATTTTCCTCGGGCGAGCGCGTTTCTCGGCGATGCGGGGAGTCATCTCGTCGGTTACTTGCTCGCGGTGCTGGCGATTCTGCCGCACTTCTATTCGGCGAAACATCCGCGGCCACTGGCGGTGTTATCGCCGTTGCTGGTGCTGCTGGTGCCGCTGGCGGACCTGGCGTGGGTGGTGATTTTGCGGACGCGGATGGGGAAACCATTTTACGTGGGCGACACGAATCATCTCTCGCATCGCCTCGTGCGGCGGGGCCTGAGCAAGGCGGCGGCGGTGGCGGTGATTTGGGGGCTGGCGCTGCTCGCGGGTGCGGCGGCGGTGGCGGTGAATTGGTGAACGGAAAAAGTTCAAAGCTCAAAGTTCAAAGCTCAAGGGAAGGACCAAGGGGCAAGGTCCAAGAAACAGCGGTGGTCGCGTCGGTGAGTTTTTTTGTCGGCGTGTGGCGGGGCAATCTGGCGCGCAATTCCGACTTCGGAGTTCGAGTTCACCGCATCGTGCCGCCTTGCGATTAGCCCTTGGCATTTGGATCTTTCCTTGAGCTTTGTGCTTTGAGTCTTTGAACTTTTTCCCACCGGGCTTCCGCGAAATCCCTTCGCGCACCTCGCAAATTCCGCCCGCGCTCTTGCAAATCAAAGTGCCGCCTCTAGCGTTCCGCGCCTTATGGAAAAAGTCGTCATCATCGGCACCGGCTGCGCTGGACTCACCGCGGCGCTCTACACCGCGCGCGCCAATCTCAAGCCCCTGGTCCTCACCGGCACCATGCCCGGCGGGTTGCTCACGACGACGAGCATTGTCGAGAATTTCCCCGGCTTTCCCGAGGGCATCGATGGCTACGAGTTGATGACGCGGATGCAGAAACAGGCCGAGCGCTTCGGCGCGCGCGTCGAGTTCGCGACCGTCGAGTCGGTGGATTTTTCCTCGCGGCCCTACACGCTCCAGGTCGATGGCGCGCCGATTCAGGCGGAGACGATCATCATCGCCAGCGGCGCGGGCCACCGGCATCTCGGACTCGAGAGCGAGGACAAATTGGAGAAGAAGGGCGTGACGTATTGCGCGACGTGCGATGGCGCGCTGCCGATGTTCCGCAATCAACCGCTCGTCGTCGTCGGCGGCGGGGATTCGGCGTGCGAGGAGGCGGTGTATCTCACGCGCTTCGCGTCGGTGGTGTATCTCGTGCATCGCCGCGACACGCTGCGCGCCTCGAAGATCATGGCCGAACGCACGCTCGCGCATCCGAAGATCAAACCCATCTGGGACTCGGCCGTGACGGAAGTGCTCGACGTGGCGCAGGACAAGGTCACCGGCGTGCGGGTGAAAAATCTCCAGACCGGCGCGGAGTCCGTGGTGGCCTGCGCCGGGCTGTTCATCGCCATCGGCCACGTGCCGAACACGCAACTTTTCGCGGGCGTCGTCGCGCTGGATTCCGCGGGCTACGTGCAACGCCAGCGCGGCAGCGAGACGAATGTGCCGGGCGTGTTCGTCGCGGGCGATTGCGCGGACCCCGTGTATCGGCAGGCGATCACCGCGGCGGGCATGGGCTGCGCGGCGGCGATTGATGCGGAGCGGTATCTGGCGGGGTTGAATCAGTAGCGGCGGAACGCGGCCGGCGCGTGGGCGGCGAACCGGCAGGGAAGCGGTGGGACGGCTCGCCAAGGGTGTGCAACCCGGACTCCGAAACGCCGCGGGCGGGCCGCGCAAACGGCAATTCCAAACGGTACGCCGCGGCTGCGGAGCAGTGCGCGAGTGCGCCCCATTTGGTTCCTTGTCCCTCGGGCGATGACTGTTAACGTCTGCGCGGCAATGAATTTCTTGATCCAACGCGGCGAACTCGCCGACCTGTACGACAAGGTCGCCGCCGGCACGCGCCTCGATGACGCCGACGCGCTGCGCCTCTTCGCCACGCGCGATCTCAATGCCCTCGGCGCGCTCGCCAGCCTCGTCACGCAGCGCAAGAACGGCAACCGCGCCAGCTACATCGTCAACCGCTACATCAACTACTCGAACTACTGCATTCTCTCCTGCCAGTTCTGCGCCTTCGCCCGCAAGAAACGCGACGCCGACGGCTTCGAGTTGAGCCTCGATCAAATCGTGCAAAAGGCCCGCGAAGCCCTCGCGCTCGGCGTCACGGAATTGCACATCGTCGGCGGCCTCCACCCATCGCTGCCGTTCAGCTACTACACGGACATGCTGCGCGCGCTGCGGACGCTTGACCCGCGGCTCCAGTTGAAATGCTTCACCGCCATCGAGATTTTGCACCTCGCGTGGCTCGCGAAAAAATCCGTCCGCGAAACCCTCACCGAACTCCAGGCCGCCGGACTCGATTCGCTCACCGGCGGCGGCGCGGAAATTTTCCGCCCGGAAATCCGCCAGGCCATCGCCAAGGGCAAGGAATCCGCCGCCGAATATCTCGACGTTCACCGCACGTGGCACCGCCTCGGCGGGCGCAGCACCTGCACGATGCTCTTCGGCCACCTCGAGACCGTTGCCGACCGCGTGGATCACCTGCGTCAGTTGCGCGCGTTGCAGGACGAGACCCACGGCTTCACCGGCTTCATTCCCCTGCCCTATCAGCCGGAGAACAACCGCATCGACGTGAAGTTTCCGCCCAGTGGTTTTGATTCACTGCGCACCCTCGCCGTCAGCCGCCTGTATCTCGACAACTTCGATCACCTCACCGCCTACTGGGTCGGCCTCGGCCTCAAGCTCGCGCAAGTCGCGCTCAATTTCGGCGCGGACGATCTCCACGGCACCATCGTCGAGGAACATATTTTCCACATGGCCGGCGCGACCTCGCCGCAAGCGCAGACGGAGGCCGCGATGATCAAGGCCATTCGTGAGGCCGGCAAAGTGCCCGTGCAGCGCAACACCTTTTACGAACCGGTCAAAGTCTGGGACGCCACCGGCATCGCCGAACCCGCCCCCACCGGCGCGCCCGGTCGCACCCTCGAGGCCAATCTCGCCACGGCGTGAAAGATTCCGAGCCACTCCCCAAACTCCGGCTCGTGCCCGTCGGCCCGCCCGAATCGCGGCCGCCCGCCGAATGGGAAAAGCGCCTCCGCGAAATTGAACGCGAGGAGGAATTGCCGCCCGTCCCGCTCGCGCCGTTGCGCGTCGGCTCCGTGCCTTATCTGAACGCCGTCCCGCTCACGCGCGGCCTCGAGCATCAGATTGTTTTCTCGCCGCCCTCCGAACTCGCGAAACTCCTCCGCGACGGCACGCTCGACGCCGCGCTCGTCTCCGTCACCGAGGCGCTGCTGCACGACGGCTACGACATTCTCGACGGCATCGCGGTCGCCTCGCTCGGCGAGGTGAAGAGCGTCTTCCTGGCGCATCGCGAACCGCTGGAACAAATCACGCAAATCTTCTGCGACCCCGCCTCGCTCACGAGCGTGAACCTGCTGCGCGTGCTACTCGCCGAGCGCGGGCTGCGACCGCAATTCGTGCCGCTGCCCAATTATCACGACGCGCCGTTTTTCCCCGCGGTGCTGCTCATCGGCGATCCCGCGCTGGACTTCGCGCGCGCGCCGCACGAGCACAAAATCTGGGACCTCGGCGCCGCGTGGTTCGAGCTGACGCAACTCCCGTTTGTCTATGCCGTGTGGGCCTTGCGCCGCGGCCACGTCAGCGCCGAGCTGCGCCAGAAATTGCGCGCCGCCAAGGCCGAGGGACTCGAGCAACTCGACGCCATCGTGGCGGAGCGCAAGGAATACGATTACCACTTCCGCAAAGATTACCTCGGCTGGATGATCCACTATCACCTCGGCCCCGACGAAAAACGCGGCCTCGCGAAATTCGCCGAACTGCTCCGCAAACACCTCACCGCGAATGTTCACGAGCCGAAATATGTGGAATGAATTGCTGCGCGGCGCGAGCGGAGAGAAGCGCGGCTGTATTCGCGGGCAGCGGCGTGTGCTTGGCCGTTCTCCCTCACCCCTGCCCTCTCCCGCTGGGAGAGGGAGAATCGTTCGTCCGTCGCAGGGAAGATCGACAGCCACTGATTTGCACGGGAGCTGCCAACCCTTTTCCCTCTCCCAGCGGGAGAGGGCTAGGGTGAGGGAGAACGGCCCCAACCGCCAACACCGCGCCAATCTCGCCGCCACCTTCCCCGGCGCGCGGCCTTCAGTCCGCCTCAGCAACGACACCGCGCCAACGTTCGGGACTATCCACCGCCCTCATTTCCAGCCGAGGCCGAAGCGGCGTGAACGTCGCGCTCCTCACGCCACACCACTTATTTCCACCCCATGATCTACGACACCACCCTCGACGATCTTCTCGAACAAGTGTGGGCCGGCCGCCGCGTCACGCCCGCCGAGGCGCTGCGTTTGTATCACCTGCCGCTCGCGGAACTCGGCGCGCTCGCCCATCGCCGCCGCGAACTCGCGAAGGCCGCCGCCTACGCCGGACGCGGCAACGAGATCATCACCTACATCGTCGATCGCAACGTCAATTACACCAATGTTTGCAACGTGTATTGCAAGTTCTGCGCGTTCTACCGCATCGCGGGCGACGATGATGCCTACGTCATCACCCACGACGAAATGGACCGCAAAATCGAGGAGACCGTCGCGCTCGGGGGCACGCAGATTCTCATGCAGGGCGGGCATCATCCGAAACTTTCCAAGCAGTGGTACCTCGACCTGCTCGCGCACATCAAAGCGAAGTTCCCGCAGGTGAACATCCACGGTTTCAGCCCCAGCGAGTTCATTCACTTCCGCGAGGTCTTCAACGAACCGCTGGAAAAAATCATCGCCGATTTTCACGCCGCGGGCCTCGGCTCGATCCCCGGTGGCGGCGGCGAAATCCTCGTCGATCGCGTGCGCCAGCGCATCGCGCCGCTCAAGGCGATGAGCGACGACTGGCTCGCCGTGATGGATGTCGCGCACCGCCTCGGCTTGAGTTCCTCGGCCACGATGATGTTCGGCCACGTCGAGACCCTCGAGGACCGCATCGAACATCTCGAACGCATCCGCGCGCAACAGGACGCGAGCGGCGGCTTCACCGCGTTCATCGCGTGGACGTTTCAGGCCGAGAACACGCGCCTCAAGGCCCCGACCGTTGGCGCGCACGAATACCTGCGCACACAGGCCCTCAGTCGCATCTACCTCGACAACGTGCCAAACATCCAAAGCTCGTGGGTCACGCAGGGACTCGAGATCGGCCAGGTCGCGCTGCGCTTCGGCGCGAACGATCTCGGCAGCATCATGATCGAGGAAAACGTCGTCAGCCAGGCCGGCACCACCTTCCACATGGGCGTCGCCGACATGCAGCGCCTCATCCGCGAACTCGGCTGCGAACCGCGCCAGCGCGACAACTGGTACCGGCTGCTGAACTGAACTCAAATCCCGAATTGGAATGGCCGCAAAAAGCGCAAAGAGCCGCAAAAAGATTGAGGTAAATCGAGCCGGTTCATCGCCGATTCCATCCGCGCTCGGCGCAAATCCGCGGCAACAAATCGCCCCCGTGTTCCTCACTTTTTTTTGCGTCATTTTGCGTTTCTTGCGGCCATTCCAGCTCGGGATTTTGGCCTGATCCGCCCGCACCTGATTTACCCCGAACCATGTCCTCCACACAGGTCGAGTTTTCGCGGGTGAAACACTGGCTCGCGCGCAAGGTCCGCGCGCGCGCCGCGGCGAACCTCACCATCGCGATCACGCACGTGATCCTCGGCGCGATCCTCGTCACCGGCACCGCGTGGGCGCTCGCGTGGCTGCTCCTGCTGGGCTTCGAGCAGGCGGTGGCCATCGCCCGCCACAACTTCGGATTCCACGTTGGTTCTCACCGCACCGAACGCAGCGTTCTGATGCTCGCGGCTCTTATGCTGGTGCTGCTGTTCGTCGGCAACTCGCGCAGTGAGGCGATCAATCTCAGCAAGTTCAGGAACCTCAACTGGCGCTCGCGCGACGGCACGTTCGCAACGCTCGCGCTGATCGGCGGCCTCTTCGCGCGCGGCCTTTACATTGGTCCGCATTTGCTCTCGCTCGCCGACGGCTTCTTCCGCAAATGGCAGCTCTGGAACAAAGTGGAACTCGACGTCATCGCCAGCGTGCTTCACCTGCTTGCAGCCGAGGGCAAACGCGTGGCCTTCGAGGACATTGTCCGGCGCGTCCCCAAGTTCACCCACAGCCGCACCGTTCCGCAATTGCACCTGATCGAGGGCATTCTGTTTCTCACCTCGCCGCCCACCGGCCTCGGCCTCACGAGCGCGTTGCGCGACGAATTGACCGGCCAAACCCCGCGCCCCGAACCCGGCCACCACCAACCCCACTCGCAGCAGCGGACCAATAACGACGCCCCTTCCGACCGCATCCGCGGCCGGCGCGTGGTCTTCATGTGCAGCAGTTGCCGCCTCAAATTGCGCGTGCTCATCGCGTCCGAAAACATCGCCATCAAATGCCCGCGCTGCCGCGCCGTTTACCGCGTCACCAGCATCGCCGACGGACGCATCCAGATGCAGCGCGTGACCTCGGGCTTTCGCCAGCGCAAGCCGCCCGCGCCGCCCCCGCCGCCCCCGAAACCGCGCGCACCGTTCGACCACGAAATGCTCGGCGTGAAACCCGACGCCACCGCCGAGGAAATTAAACAGGCCTACCGCAAGTTGCTGAAAGAAAACCACCCCGACTTCTTCGCCAACGCCGCGCCCGCCGAACGCGCCAAGGCCGAGGAATTCACCAAGCTCCTCAACAAAGCCTACCGCTCGCTGATGCTGCGGTTTGACAAGTAGGCGCGCGAACCCAACGCTGCCCACCGACACCACTCGGCAACGTTTTTACTCTGCAATTTTGCAACCCTTCTCCACTCCGCATGAAACCCCTCGCCCACCTCGCCCGCCTCGCCGCCGCCCTGCTCTGCACCACGCTCGCCCTCGCCGCCTCGCGCGCCGACGACGGCTTCACGCCGCTGTTCCACGGTCGCGACCTCACCGGCTGGGAATTGCGTGGCTACAAAGCACCGGCGGCCGATCAATGGTCGTTCACCGACGGCGTGCTCCGCGCGAAAAATGGACAAGGCTGGCTCGCGACCACGCGCGACTATGAAAACTTCGTGCTGCGCCTTGACTGGCGCATTCCCACCAACGGCAACAGCGGCGTCTTCCTGCGCGTGCCGCCGCTCAAGGACAAGGAGGAACCGTGGACCGCCGGCGTGGAAATCCAGGTGCTCGACGACACCGGTTCGAGCTACGTCGGCAAGATCAAGCCCCACCAATTCAGCGGCTCGATCTACGGCGTCGTTGCGCCGACGAAGACGAAATACCGCGGCACGGAGCAATGGAACACTTTCGAGATCACCTGCCGCGGCGGAAAAATGAGCGTCGTTTTCAACGGCGAGGAAATCGCCGCCGCCGACATGGACACCACGCCCGCCCTGCAAACCCGCGCCCGCAAAGGCGTCCTCGGCCTGCAAAACCACGGCTCCAGCGTCGAGTTCCGCAACGTGCGGATCAAGGTTTTGGAACCGTAGGC
>JAYVOY010000180.1:0-8433 GCA_043757645.1 Verrucomicrobiota bacterium | reverse complement strand
AGCAGAATGGCGTTGTGCGAACCGCGCGCCGCCCCGAGCCAAACCTCGCCGAGCAACGCGGCCTGCGCGTCGTTCAGGACGGGAATGGAAAATCGCGTACCGAGAAAATGGCTCCAATTCAATCCCTCCAAGCCGGGCAAACGGCCCGGCAAATACGCGAGCGAAAGCCCGTCCTTCGCCGCGAGTCCGGGCGCGGAGAGGCCGATCAAATCGGGCGCTGCACCGCGTTGCGCTGAGAGGCGCGCGACCAGTTCGCCAATCGTTTCGGCGAAGTGCATCGCGCGCGCGGGATCAAACGCCGCCGTCTCGCACTGCAACGCCTCCCCCGCGCGCGTGACCGCGACCGCCTTCACGCTGGAACCGCCGAGGTCGATGCCGAGGTAGCAGCTCATTTTGAAAATTGCGCGTCTGCATCGAGGCCGATCAGGTGCTCCCGTTTCCACCGCGGGATTCGTGTCACAGCCGGCATTCGGGGCTGTGGATATTTGGAAGACTGCCGCGCGAAAAAGGTTAGAGCCTCGTTACCTCGACTCCTACAAGGGGAGGCGCTTCCCAATGGGGGATTTTTCCGAACTCCGCGCGCGCGGCGAACCGCGAACCGGCGGGCGGAGCGCCGAGCACCGGCTCGGCGCGAATCGAGGGAGTCGTCGCACTCGCCGAGCCGGTGCTCGGCGCTCCGTTTCACGGCGGGGCGGTTCATTTGGGCGCTTGGATGCGGCCCCACATTTCCCCGAGGCGCGACCACACGCTGCGCGGCGGCGCGGGTTCGCGCGTCACGCCGCGCACGGGGATTTGGCCCTCGCTCACGGACCAGCCGCCATCGACGGCGAGCACTTGGCCGGTGGCGAAGCGCGAATCATCGGACATGAAAAAAACCGCCGCGCCATCGCAATCCGCGGGTTGGCCGATACGGCCGCCGTCGAGCGGTTGCTTGGTGCGGATGAAATCGAGAATCGTTTGATCGCCCTGCGCGCGCTGCGACATCGGCGTGGCGACGAGCGCCGGCGCGAGGACGTTGAAGCGGATGTTTGCCGGCGCGTAATACGCCGCTGCCGATTGTGTCATGCCGATGATCGCCGCCTTGGCCGTGGCGTAGGCGTGCGTCGCGAAGAAATTCGGCGACGGCGAGAAAGCGAGGACGCTGCCCATGTTCAACACCGCGCCGCCGCTCTGCTGCTTCATGAACTGCCGCACCGCCGCGCGATTCGAGAGGAACATCGCGGTGAGATTTTCGTTCAGCGTGTAGTGCCAGCCTTCCTCGGTGAGTTCGTGCAACGGGCCGTCGCCCTGGCGGCGTCCGCTCCCGCCCGCGACGTGATACAAGCCGTGGAAGCCGCCGAAATTTCCCACGGCAACTTGGATCGCCGCCGCTGCGGACTTCGCGTCCATCGCGTCCGCCGCGAGGCCGAGCACGGATTTGCCCAACTCCTTTTCCACCGCCGAAACTTTTTCCTGACTCCGCCCGACGACGACCATTCGCGCGCCTTCCTTGACGAACGCGCGCGTCGCGGACAAGCCCAGCCCGCTGGTGCCGCCGATGATGACGAGAACTTTTCCAGCCAATTTGCTCACGGGGTTTTGATAACGGAGTTGTTCGGGAGAAGCCAGCCTCGGGCACCGTCGAATTGGAGGGGCTGAAAATGAATCGAGGAACCTTACGAATCAGGAAGGCAGGAAAGCAGGAAAACGAAGGAACCCAACGCGCGTGGATTCTGGCTGTTCCGAATTTCGGGGTTTGGGATTCCTGCCTTCCTGCTTTCCTGATTGCTGTTTCCCGCTTCGCTCCGCGCGCCTGGGGTTGGATTACAACAGCCACTCAGCGCCGGTACTCTGGGCGATGGCGCGCAGCTTGGCGGCGAGTTCGGCGGCGATGGGAATGCCAGTGCGGAGGCGTTCGGCGCGGCAGTGTTCCTCGGGTTCGCCGGGGATGAGGACGGGTTCGTTCGCGTCGGCGCGGCGGGTGGCGTGGAGGGCGTCGATCATCGCGTCGAGGTCGTTTTCAAATTCTCCTTCGTCACGGAAGGCGCGCGGATCAAGGGCCAGGAAGAAGTGGCCGACGTCGTAGCGGGCCGCGTCCGGATGGTTCGCGGCGCGGCTTGGGGCGAAGGCCGCGCCCGTGAGAATGGTTGAGAGGATTTCCACCATCGCGGCGAGACCGTAGCCCTTGTGGCTGCCCATTTCGGGCGAGCCGCCGAGCGGCGTGAGCGCGATGTGGCGCATCGCGAGGGAGGGGTCGGTCACGGTATGTCCGACCCCATCGAGCGCCCAGCCGGGGAGGATCGGTTTGCCGACGAGGGCGGCGAGTTTGACTTTGTTCAGCGCGACCGTGCTCGTGGCCATGTCGAGGCAGAAGGGGAGGTTGCGGCGCGTGGGCGCGGCGAAGGCGATGGGATTGGTGCCGAGCATCGCCTGCGCGCCGAAGGTCGGGACGATGGCGGGACGCCACGTGGCCGTGGTTGAGATGCCGATGAAGCCGCGCGGGACGGCGCGCAGCGCGTAAACGCCCGCCGCGCCGTAGTGGTTCGAGTTGCGCACGCCGACGACGCCGACGCCGGTGGCGGCGCATTTGGTGATCGCGAGATCCATCGCGCGCAGGCCGGGGTAGTGGCCGAGGCCGCCATCGCCGTCGAGCAGCGCCGTGACGGGGGATTCGCGCACGACGCGGACTGCCGGTTGCAAGGTCAGTTTCTGCGTGCGGCGATAGTCGTCGTAGAGCGTGAGCATCGAGACGCCGTGCGAATCGACGCCGCGCAGATCGGCCTCGTTGAGCACGTGCGCGGTGGCCTCGACGTGTTCGGCGGGCAGGCCCCAACTGGTGAGGATCGCGGCGGTTTGGCGGCGGAGGAGATCGGCGGGGACGTGGGGCATTTCAGTTTGAAGCGGCTTTGAAGCGGTGGGGCGAAAAAGTTTCGAGCGCGGCAAAAGCCTTGTGAAACGGGGCTGGAAGCGGGGTTCGCGGTTTGCGGAGATTCTTGCGCGTCACCTTTGTTCTCGGGCCGTTCGTCTCTGTGTTCATCGCGTCTCTGGGGTGAAAATTGGGGGAATCAGGACCACAGAGACGCGATGAACACAGAGAAAACCAGAGCAACGCGGAACCTTATTTCGCGGCGGGGGCGGCGGGTTTGAAACGGGCGGCGAGTTCCTCGGTGTGTCTTGCGAGCAGGCTCAGATCGCTCCCGACGGCGACGACGGTGGAGCCGACGGACAACCAATGGCGCGCGTCGGCCTCGATGCCGGTGAGGATGCCCGAGGCTTTGCCGGTTTTGTGAATGCGCGCGAGCGAAGCCTCGATCAGTGCTTTCACCTCGGGATGACTGGAGTTGCCGAGATGGCCGAGGTCCGCGGCGAGATCGCTGGGGCCGATGAAGAGCGCGTCCACGCCGGGGACGGCGGCGATGGCCTCGAGATTGGCGAGGGCCTCGCGGGTTTCGATTTGCACGATCACGCAGATTTCGTCGTTGGCGCGGGCGAAATAATCTTTCACGCGGGCGTAGCGATTGGCGCGATTGGCGACGGAGACGCCGCGGATTCCCTGCGGCGGATAGCGCGTGGCGGCCACGGCGGCGCGGGCTTGGTCGGCGTTTTGAATCATCGGCACGAGGAAGTTTTGCGCGCCGATGTCGAGGTAGCGTTTGAAGAGGACGGGGTCGTTCCACGCGGGGCGGATGACGGCGGCGGCGGTGCCGCCGGTCATGGCTTGGAGATGATTGAAGATCAGCGGCAGTTCGTTCGGCGCGTGTTCGGTGTCGAGCAGGAGCCAGTCGAAGCCCGCGCCGGCGATGACCTCGACGCCGAGATTGCCGCACAGGCTGCTCCAGAGGCCGATCTGCGGCTGGCGCGCGAGGACGGCGTGTTTGAACGGGTTGGGTGGCAAAAGTGTCTTCATCGGCGGGGCGAATTGGCCGCGAATATCCGGGGGGCATTTCGGTGCGGCAAGAAAATTAGGCCCGCAGGCGGGGTGGGTTTCCCAGCGAGCCGCGGGCGTGGGGCCGGCGAGGAAGCGTCCGTGGGCGGCGGATGAATTCCCAAACCGGGACTTAACTGTAGCGGTGGTTTTTTGGGTCGGGAAAAAAACTGGTGTATGGTTCCGGCTATGTCGCAATGATCCGGTTTGTTACTGGCAGCATGGAACGTCGATTTTCGAAATATTTTAATGGGGCGGTTGGGCGCGTTTGGATCGCGGGCCTGCTTGGCTGCCTGTGTCTGTGGGCCGGGGCGGGCCGGGCTTTGGCGATCAGCGTGGGGGATCGGGTGCAGACGATCGACAAGGACAATATCCGCGCCACACCGGCGGGGACATTCCTCACCACCCGGCAGTATGGCGTGGTGGGAACGGTGCTGGAAGGCCCGGTCGTCGCGACGCTGAATGGCATCGTGCTGAACTGGTTTCGCGTGGACTTCGACGCGGGGATCGATGGCTGGGTCGCGGAGGTTGGCTTGGCATCGATCTCGATTCCGCCGGGGATTCCGACGAACCCGAAACCGGGAATCCAGACCAGTCCCGGAGTGGTGGTGACAAACAGCACCGTGACGTTGAACTGGCCGTCGGTGCCGGAGGCGACCTACTACGATTTGGGGGTGTTCGACACTTCGACCGGCGCCGCGGCGGTGAACACGTTCGTGGATTTTGGCACGCACGCTTACAAGATCACCAACGACACGATTACGATCATGGTCGGTTACACGGTCACGCTGACGCCGGGCCGGGAATATCGGTGGACCGTCGCGTCGGGCAATCCCGTGGGCTTCTCGGCTTACACGCCGGTGTTGTATTTTCAAACTCCCGAGGTGCCGCCACCGGTCATCACGGCCGCGCCGCAGAATGTCACCGCGATTGTGGGCACCAGCCCCAGCTTCCATGTCGCGGCCACGGGAACCGCGCTGGCGTATCAATGGCGGCGCGCGGGCACGAATCTCGTGGGGCAGACGAACGCGACGCTGACGCTGACGAACGTGACGTTGCCGGCGGCGGGCTTCTACTCGGTGGTGGTTGCCAATGTGGCGGGCGTGGCCACCGGCGGGCCGGCGCTGTTGACGGTGGCGAGTTGCGTTGTCCAGCCGCCGGCGTTGCAAGCGCTGGCGGAGATTCGCAGCCATGGATTCACCCTCGATGTGCTCGTCGAGTTGGGCCGGAGTTTTCGCGTGCAGGCGTCGGCGGATATGCAGGCGTGGACGGACGTGACGAATTTCACGAGCACCGCGCCGACCTGGCGTGTCGTGGATTTTGCGGGGCGCAATGGCAATCCGCGTTTCTACCGCGTGTTGTCGCCGTAGGCGGAGCGCCGGTTGTGTGGCTGCGGTCGCGGCTCCTCGATTGCTTCCCCCGCGCGGTGATTGCTCACGTTACCGTCGCCGCGATCAGCTTTTGAACGCGGGCGATGTTGGCTTCGGCGGCTTGCAGGTACGGGTTGGGACCGTCGGGGTAAGGGTCGTTGAGGAAACGGAAGAGGCCGCCGAAGTCGTTCGTGATTTTGGGCAGCACGTAGTGGGTCCAGAATTGCGGCGTGCGACGGATCATCTCCTCGGCGCTGGTGAAGGTGCCGATGGCCGGGCGGTGGGGCTGGTTGAAGCGGTCCGATTCCGCGAACTCCTCGTAAAGCGCCGGCAATTTCTCGACGTAATCGGGAGCGGCCATTTGCCCGAGCAAATCGCCGGTGCTCAGGGCGAGACCGACGAGGCGTTCGAGGTTGTTTTGAAAGGGGATCGTTTGCAGCGCGAGGTTCACACCGGTGCAGTTGATCATGTTGCGCACGGCCAGGATGTCGGTCTCGGCGTGGGCGTGTTCGCGGAGCAATTGGGCCGCAAACTCCGCGCTGCGCAGGACGTGGACGAGCGTGTATTTCGCGCCTGTGCCGGTGTTGTCCCCGCGCTTTTTCAGGTAGCCGATGTCGTGGAACAGGATCGCCAGCAGGCCGAGTTCAAAGAGGCGTTGCGGAATGCGCGGCTCGGCCTGGGCGCGTTCGCGGCCGCGCAACAAACGCATCATGCAGCGCGTGACTTGCAGGGTGTGCTCGAAATCGTGATACCGCATCGCGATGGGTTGAAAATCGAGATAACGGCCGTGGAAAAAATCGGCGGCCCAACTGAAGGCGCGCGAGACAAACGTGGGATCGCCCGCGGGGAAAAGTTCGAGATAGATCGCCTGGACTTCAGCGGCAACAGCGTGCGGATCGGTGGTGGCCACGGGGGGAGACATGTTTACGCCCGAAACGCTAGCAAAGCGGTCGCTGGTTGCACGCATTTTTTGGACGACCGGCGCGGCTCGGGGCGCGCTCGCGCACCGCCGCTGAAGCCAGCACGGGTTTCGCGGTTTTGAACCGCGCTGCCCACGCACCCGCCGGAGGAATAAAAAAAACTCCGCTGGGTGCTGTGAATGCCTTTGTTTGGCGCTTTTTGCGCCGCTTTGCGGTGGTTGCAACCGCGGCAGTTGGGTTGAATCACACCCGCTTCCCGCACCCCGCCAAATACCGCGTGACGCCCCGGTCCCCACCTCCCAAACTTTCCCCAATGAACTACTGGCTCGTGAAAACCGAACCCGCCGCCTACGCGTGGAGCAACTTCCTCCAAGACGGTCGCGCCGCCTGGACGGGCGTGCGCAATTATCAGGCGCGCATCCATCTGCGGGCCATGAAAACCGGCGACCTCGTCTGCTTCTACCACAGCGTCACCGACAAACAGGTCGTCGGCCTCGCGCGCGTGGATCGCGAAGCCTACCCCGACCCGACGGCCACCGACGGCGACTGGTCCTGCGTTGACCTCGTCCCCGTAAAACCCCTCGTCCAACCCGTCACCCTCGCGACCCTCAAAGCCGATCCGCTCCTCCGCGAAATGCCGCTGGTCCGCCAAAGCCGGCTCTCCGTCACCCCGCTCACCGCCGCGCAATTCCAGCGCCTTCTCGCGCTCGCGAAAACGAAACTCTGAACGAACGGGTAAATCAGCCCCTTTCCCGCGAGCTTACTTTGTTCTGGGAGCTGCTTTTTCGCACTGCCCGCCGCCCTCAGCCGTAGCCATGCAATTGGCGGAGCGCCGCCGTCTCGGCGGCTCCCGGCGTGGGAAGCCCGCGCGGGCAATGCTCACTTCAGCTTTGGGTTCCCCATTCCGTGAGCATTTTAAGCCCCGGAAAATGCGCGCCTCCTCCCCGCTTGGGCGGTGTGAGCCGCCGAGACGGCGGCGCTCCTGTTGCATATTTACGGCTCAGACTTCCGTGACCGCGCCCGACGCGCACTGCGTTTCCACCCAGCGGGCCAGCAGCCAGAGCACGTCGGCGAGGCGGTTGAGGTAGATGATGATCTCGGGATTGTTGAGCTGTCCGGCTTCATGCACCACGCAGACGCGGCGCTCGGCGCGGCGGCAAACGGTGCGCGCCACATCGAGCGCGGCGGAGTTGATCGTCGCGCCGGGCGTGGCCCAGCCTTTGAAAGAAATTTTCCGCGCCTCGAGTTCACTCACGAGCGCGTCGAGCTGGGCGGTCATCGCGGGCGTGACGATGTGGAAGCCGTCCTTCACATAGCGCGGCAGGTCGTCCACGCCGGTGGCGAGTTCGCCCATGAGGGTCACAAGCTCCTTCTGAATCGCGAAAAGGTGGTCGTGCAGATACGACGCGTTCGCCGTGGCGCGCGCGGTGCCGAGCGCGGCGTTGAGTTCATCCACCGTTCCGTAGGCCTCGACGCGCGCGTCACCTTTGGACACGCGGCGGTTGTACATCAAACCCGTCGTGCCGCGGTCGCCGGTCTTCGTTGCAATGCTCATGCGCGGCGAACGTAGCGGCGACGCGCGCGGGCGAAAGAGTTTTCGCGCGGCCCCGGGCGCGACGTCATTCGCGCTTCGCTTCGAAGCGGTTGCCGCAAAATTTTCCCGACGCAATTCTCGACAAGCGCGGCGGAAAGCAAATAATTCGCGCCGTTCCATCTCCCGGTTGCCGCCGTGGCGGAGTTGCTGACCGCGGGCGCGTTTCCGGCGGATGGCGCAATCAGTCAACGCAACACCAACTCGTATCATGAACAAACAAATCTTCACCTACACCCCGGAGGGCGTGACCCGCAGGGATTTCCTGAAAACCGGCGCGGCCGCCGGCACGTTGTTGAGCACCCTTCCCATTGAACGCATCGCGCTCGGCGTCTCGCCCGGCGACACCATCAAGGTCGCCCTCATCGGCTGCGGCGGACGTGGCTCCGGCGCGGCGAACCAGGCGTTGAGCACCGGCGAAAGCGTCAAGCTCGTCGCCGCCGCCGACGTGCATCCCGACCGCATGGAAGGCGCGCTCAAGGATCTCGGCAGCCGCCACAAGGGCAAAGTCGAAGTCAGCAAGGAAAACCAATTCATCGGCTTCGATGGTTACAAAAAGGCCATCGCGCAGGCCGACCTCGTCATCCTCGCCACGCCGCCCGGATTCCGCCCGATGCAATTCGAGGAGGCCGTCCGGCAGGGCAAAAA
>JAYVOY010000179.1:0-8446 GCA_043757645.1 Verrucomicrobiota bacterium | reverse complement strand
CACCTGAACCACTAACTGGCACTAATGGACACTAATGAAATCAGGGCCATCGGGTTGGGCGGTTAGTGCTGGTTAGTGTCCATTAGTGGTTAAATCAGTGCTTCCTTAGGTTTGGAGCAAACCCGATTTTTGCCAGCCCACGCGCCTGAAAACAGCGCGGGGACTTCGGCTTACAGGGCCGTGGGCAGCAGGAAATACATGCGCCCGGGGAGAATCTTCGGCAGCTCGACGCCGAGATCGAGCTTCACGCCGCGGGCCTCGGTTTTGCCGAGCAGGCGGAACAGCCGGGAGAAGTCCAGCGGCTTGTCGTAGCGCACGAGATTGGCGCGGGTGATTCCCGCGAGCTTTTGCGCGCGGGAAACCGCGACGTCGTGATTGCCGAGTTCGTCCACGAAACCGGCGTCCCACGCTTGTTTGCCGGAGAGAATGCGGCCGTCGGCGAGATCCTTCCAGCTGGCTTGGAGCGCGCGGCCGGCGTCGGCTTTGTCGCCGCCCTGGTTGGCTTTGGTGGCGGCGGCGCGGCCTTCCTCGACGATCTTTTGGAAGCGGCCGTAAGTCTCGTCGATCATCGTTTGGATCATCTTCTTTTCCTCGGCGGTGATGTCCTCGGGCAGTTTGTCGGAACTGAGCATGTCCTTGAACTTGCCGCTTTTGAACACCATCGGTTGCACGCCGATTTTGTTCATCAAACCGCGAAAATTGTAGCCGTGCATGATGACCCCGATGCTGCCGGTGATGGTCAGTTCGTTGGCGACAATCCAGCGGCACGGCGCGCTCACGTAGTAGCCGCCCGACGCGGCGAGCGAACCCATCGCGGCGATGACGGGTTTGTCGCTCTTCTCCTGAAAGTCCACGATGGCGCGGTAGATGTCGTCGGACGCGAGGACTTCACCGCCGGGAGAATCGACCTTGAGCAGCACGGCTTTCACGGCTTTGTCGTCGGCGGCCATTTCGAGTTGGTCTTTGATCGACTGGGTCGCGCTGTCGCCGTCGGCATCGAAGGCGTGGCTCGTGATGATGCCGGTGACGGAGATGACGGCGATTTTGTCCTTCGAGGAGTTGTCTTCGAGCACGGTTTCCTCGTAGCCCCAGTCGCGGAGATGACGGCCGTGTCCGGGCGTGCCGAGGTGCCCAAAGCTTCCGGCCACGCGCGTCAGGTTCGAGAGCATGCTGACGACGAGCAGCACGAAGAGAATGGTGGCGACGAGCATCCAACCGCGGCCGCGGCGCGGGGGCGGAATCACGGGCGGCAGAACCAGCGCGGGTGGGTTATTGGGACCGTCAGGCGAATTGCTCATGGTGCGGGACGCTAGCGAGGCGGGGTGTCTGCCGCAAGCGCGATGAAAAATCGCGGCGTATTTAGCCGAAACCATGCAGTAGGACCGCCGCCGTCCCGGCGGCTCACACCGTCCAAACAGGGCGAGGGCGCGGATTTTCTGAGGCCCAAAAGGCTCACTGAATGAGGAACCAAAGGAGGCCGTGTGAATGGCCCGCGCGGACTGCCCACGCCCTGAGCCGCCGGGACGGCGGCGGCCCTACCCACTGCATGGTTACGGTTTAGGGCCCGTTTTTGGTGGCTTCGGCGCTGGGATGCCCTGCCCTGCAAACGGGAGCGATTCATCATGGCGGCGGGGCGGGTTTTCACCGCGCGGGCGACCGCGGGGTTGAGCGCGGGGCTACGGCGAATTGAGGCTTTTAATGTAGGGGCTATACGCCTCGATAATCATCATCCCGACTTTCACCATGATCCCCAGATAGATCAGCATCGGAAACCATTTCGCCAGCGTGCGCAGTTTGCGGAAGCCCTCGTCCTGATAGTGGTGGTGCAGCCGGTTGAGCGATTCATCGAGCTGCCCGCTGATTTCACCGCTGTGATAAATGTTGGAGAACAAATCGGGGAACACGCGGGACTTGCTGGCGAGGTCTGACGGCGTGGCCTGGTGTTTCTCGAGCAGCGGACGCCACGTGTTCACCTCGCGGCGGATCGCGGGCGAACCGCTCCCCGCAGCGGCCAGTTCCCACGCGTTGATCACCAGCACGCCCGCGTTGAGCAACGCCCCCAGCGCCGCCGCCAACCGCGACAGCGCCAGCGCCCGCCGCGCCTTGCCGAGGAGGGGGAGGTAGCGGCAGAAAACCTCGACACCGGCGCGCCACTTCTCCCCGTGTTTGCCCTGCCCCACAAAAATCAGTACCGCGGTGACCGCGTAAATCGGCGCCAGCGTCCCCAATGTCGCCCGCAGATACGCCCCGAGATCGCCGCTGGTGAACAGCGCGGGAATCGGCATGAGGAAAATCCCCGCGTGCAGGACGAACACCGGATACGCCAGCTCGCCGATCATCGTGCGCACCAGCGCGGCCTGTTCGCGGTAATACTCGGCGAGGATGCGCAGGCTGGTGTCGAGGCGACCGCTGCGTTCGCCGGCCGCGATGAGCGCGATGTCGAATTCCGGCAGCCAGTTTTTTTCCGCGCGCAGCGATTCGGAAAAATCCAGGCCGGTGTCCAGGCGCGCGATCAAACGCGCCAGCGGTTTGCGGAACGAGCGCGAAGGTGGGGAGCGATGCAGTGTCTCGAGCGCCTTGCGCACGGAAATGCCCGACGCGGCGAACGTCGCGATCTGCTGGTAGAGTTCCGCGCGGAGATTGAGTTGTCCGGGCGTGGGCAGGGCCGGCATGGCTCAACCTCCGGGGCGGAGAATCAAGCCGCGGGCTTGGCGGCCGCGGCCTTGTCGAGACTCGCGCGGAGCGCGCTCTTGGACTTGGCGCCGACCATCTGCTCGACCACCTGGCCCCCTTTGAAAATCAGCAGCGTCGGGATCGACTGCACGCGGAACTGCGCGGCCAAATCGTTCTGCTCGTCGATGTTCACTTTGCCGACCTTGGCCTTGCCCGCGCATTCCGTCGCCAGTTCGTCGATCAGCGGCCCGATCATTTTGCACGGGCCACACCACTCGGCCCAAAAATCCACCAGCACCGGCACGGTGGATTTGAGGACTTCGGCATCAAAATTATCCTTTGTCAGAGTGACAGTGTTTGCAGCGGCCATAAAAATTTTTGGCGAACAGTTGGTTGAAAAGCGGAAAAAGAAAATCCGGCGTTACTTCGCCAGGCTCGAATTGAGCATGAAGAGTTGCACCGCCAGCGCGCCGATCATGAGCATCGCGAAGACGGCCAGCACGAGGTCCAGCACGCCCGCGCGGGGTTTGCCCGATGGGGCTTCCTTTTCCTTCGCCACCGGGGCTTCGGCTTTTTTGGCCGCGACGACGACCGCTTTCGCGGCCGGGGCGGCGGCGGCGGGCTTGGCGGCCTCCGCCGGAGCGGCGGCGACGGGCGCGCCGTGGGCGCCGTGTGCGGCGGGTTTCGCGGCGGCCGCAACGGGAGCGGCGGCGGCACTCGCGGGTTTGGAAGTGGGGACCGAGGGCTTGGGCGGGGCGGGTCTCGCGGGCGCGGCACCCGCGGGCGCGCCACTAGTTCCGGGAACCTTGATGGTCGCATCCGCGCCGGGGCTGGGCACGAGTAAGTTCACGCTCTTGGCATCCTTGCCAAGGTTCTGCGTGGGCACGGAAATTTTTTGCGTTTGACCCGCCGGTGCGGCGGTCGCGGCACCCGCGGTCGGAGCCGAGGGCGGCACCGGCGGAGCGATCTTTATTTTCTGGGTCTGCCCCGCCACGATGGTTGGTTTCGGCGCGGGTGGCGCACCCGCGGCTGCGGACGGAGGCGGCGGTGGCGGCGGCGCGGCCCCCGGCATGGCCCCGGGCTTCACCGCGACCGGCTGCGACGGCGGCTTGGTGGTGGGGAGGGTGAGACGAACCGTTTCTTTCGAGCCGGGCTTCGGCGGCAGGTTCATCGGCTGCGACGGCGGCTTGGTGCCGGGCCGCGGTGGCAGCGCGATCTTCTGGGTTTCCTTCGCCGCGCCCGGGCGGGGCGGCAGGCTGATGCGGACGGTTTCCTTCTTGGGCTGAACCTTGCCAGCCTCGAGGGGTTGCGGCGGCAGCGAGGTGGTTTGTGCGTTCTCGTTATCAGCCATAAATTTCTGCGCGCACGCTAGGTTTCAGGCGTAAGGGTGTCAAACCGAATCAGGAAAACGCCGCTAAATCACCGCGCAAAAAGCCGGGCGGCGTCAAATCCCGCCCGCGTGCCTCGGGGCGGTGAGTTCGTAGGCGAGGATGGCGAGCGTGTAGAGCACGGCGGTTTCGGCGCGCAGCGTGTGGGGGCCGAGGGTGATGGGGTGGGCGCCGGAGTTTTTCAAAAGCGCAAGTTCGGCGGGGGTGAAGTCGCCTTCGGGGCCGATCCAAACGGCGAGATTTTGGGGAAGCTGGCCGTGGTGTTTCGTGAAGGCGCGAAGGATTTCGCGGGGGTGCGCGGTGTCGGTCGCGAGGCTGGCGACGAGCGCGAGGTCGCAGGGTTCGGCGCGGTGGAGGAGGGCGGCGGGGGTGCGGGGAGTTTCGATTTTGGGGAGCCACGGAGTGCCGCATTGTTTGGCGGCTTCGATGCACGTGGCGCGCCATTTTTCGAGTTTGTCGGCGGTGTCGCCCGCGGCGGGTTGGGCGACGGTGCGTTCGCAGCGAATCGGGATGAGGCGCGTCGCCCCGAGTTCCGTGGCTTTTTGCAGGAGGAGGTCGAAGGCTTTGCCTTTGAGAATCGCGGCGCAAAGCGTGATCGACCACGCGGGGCGTGGGTGACTGAAGCGTTGGCAAACCGTGAGGCTGACGGCCCGGCGCGTGGCGGCGGTGACGTGGCAGTGGAGTTCCTGGCCGTGCCCGTCGAGGACCAGGACGGGGTCGCCGGGAGACACGCGCAGCACGTTGGCCGCGTGATGGGCCTCGCCTTCGGGCAGGGCGAAAGTGTCGAGCGCGGCCAGTTCAGGCGGGACGAGGAAGCGGTGCATGGCGGGAAGGGGATTTATTTTTTAGCGGCTCGCTGAAACTGGATTGACCGCAAAAAAAACGCCAGCGGGCGCAACGAGAAACGGGACCGCTGACCGCGGAATTGCCGGGGGATTTCCGCGAGCGAAAATCCGCGCGTTGAATCCGCGGGCCGCGCGCGGAGCGCCGAACTCCAGTGCGGCGCGAACGGACATCCGCCACGCGCCGGTCTGGAGAGCGGCGCTCCGGTTCGCCGCGGACGCCCCGCGTTCACCCACGCGTGAAAAAGGCTTTGGCCTTTTCGAAGAAGCCCTGGCTGCGGGGGTTGACGGTGGCGTCGCAGAGTTCGGCGAATTCCTGGAGCTTGGTTTTTTGCGCGTGGTTGAGGTGGGCGGGGACTTCGATGGCGACGCGCGCAAGCAGATCGCCGACGCCGTGGCCCTGGACGTTTTTCACCCCGTGGCCCTTGAGGCGGAAGGTCGAGCCGCTTTGCGTGCCGGACGGAATTTTGATGTGGGCTTTGCCGGTGAGCGTGGGGACTTCGAGTTCCGCGCCGAGGGCGGCTTGGACGAAGCTGATGGGGATTTCGCAAATGAGGTGATCGTCCTCGCGTTCAAAAATCTCGTGGGGCTTGACGTGGAGGACCACGTAGAGGTCACCGGGCGGACCGCCGTAATGGCCTGCTTCGCCGTTGCCGGGAGAACGCAGGCGGGAGCCGGTGTTGACGCCGGCGGGGATGCGGAGTTTGACCTTCGAGGGGCGTTCGCGACGGCCTTGTCCGCGGCAGGCGCGGCAGGGTTTTTCGATGACGCGGCCCGCGCCCTCACAGCGCGGGCAGGTTTGCGCGATGCTGAAAATGCCGCGGGCCATGACGACCTGACCGCGGCCGCCGCAGTGGGTGCAGGTTTTTTTCCCCGAACCGGCCTCGGCACCGGAGCCGTGGCACGTGTCGCAGGTGTCGAGCTTGGTGAGGGTGACTTCGTGTTCGCAGCCGAGGGCGGCTTGCTCGAATTCGAGTTCGAGATCGTAGCGCAGGTCGGAGCCGTGTTGCGGGCCGCCGGGTTCGGCGCCGCCGCTCTGGCCGAAGAGTTCGTCGAAGATGCTGCCGCCGCCGCCACCACCGCCACCGGCACCGCCGCGGAAGGCTTCGCGGAAAATGTCGAAGGGATCGTGGAAGCCGCCGCCACCGGGGCGACCGGCCCCGGCGCGGGAGCGCGGGTCGAACGCGGCGTGGCCGTATTGATCGTAGGCGGCGCGTTTCTGCGGGTCACTGATGGCCTCGTAGGCCTCGCCGAGTTCCTTGAATTTTTCCTCGGCGGTTTTGTCCCCGGGATTTTTGTCCGGGTGATATTTGATCGCGAGTCTGCGGTACGATTTTTTGATTTCCTCGTCGGAGGCCGCGCGCTCGACGCCGAGTACTTCGTAGTAATCCCTTTTGGCCATGGCGGTCAGGCGGTGGGCTTTTGGGCGACGATGACGGTGGCGGGGCGGAGGAGGCGGTCGCGGAAGCGGTAGCCTTTGCGAAGCTGCTGGAGCACGTGGCCCGCGGGAATTTCGGTGGAGTCGGCCTGCGAAACGGCCTCGTGGAAATTGGGGTCGAAGGGCTGGCCGGTGGCGTCGATTTCCTCGAGGCCGGTGTCGGCGACGGCGGATTTGAACTGGCTGTGAATCATCGTGACGCCGGTTTTCAAAGACTCGACGGAGGGCGCCTGCGCGCTGGCGGCGGCGGCGAGGGCCATCTCGAAGTTGTCGAGGACGGGGATGAGTTTCGCGAGGAGGGATTCGGTCGCGGCCTTGGCGGCGTCCTGACGTTCGCGCGCGGCGCGCTTTTTGAAATTGTCGAAGTCGGCGGTTTGCCGGAGGAAGCGGTCCCAGTGTTCGTCGGCCTTGGCGGCTTTGGCGCGCAACTCTTGAATTTGCTCGGCGGTGAGAAATTCGGGAGCGCCGCTCGGAGCCGCGCTGGCGGCGGCGGCGGCGGCGGACGAGGTCGGCGGCGTTTCGGAGTTTCCGGTCGCTGGATCAGTTTTATTGCTCATTTTAAACCACTTCAAGGGAGCGGACGTTACACAAGCGTTTTGGCGGGGGCAACAGCGGGTTGTGGGTGGGACAAATCTCTTTGCGCGCGGGGTTGCACGGGGATTTCCCGGTGAAAAATGCGTGAACGCGGGCGACATAAACCGGGTTGCAAGTGCAGCAAAATATCGGGCGCTCATTTCACGGAGGCGCGGGCGCGCGAATCCAAACGGTTGAAAATGAACCCCCGGATGGGTGGGAGAATCCCTCCCCGGCGACGGCGATTTCGGGGTTCGCTGCCGATGGAAAATCCCGTCTCCCATCCGATCAGCGGCCCGCCCGCCACGCGCCGCGCGCACTTTGCCCTTTGAGCTTCGCCACCGCTCCCCTACGGTCGCGCGATGCAGAATGAAACGTGCGGGATGCACCACGAAGACCCCTGGCGGGTGTTCCGCATCATGGCGGAATTCACCGCGGGCTTCGAGGCGATGTCCCGCGTTTGTCCGGCGGTGACGATCTTCGGTTCCGCGCGCGTGAAACCCTCCAGTTCCACCTACAAGGCGGCGCAAACAATCGGCCGCGAACTTGCGCGCCATCATTTCGCCGTCATCACCGGCGGCGGTCCGGGAATCATGGCGGCCGCCAATCGCGGCGCGGCCGCGGCCAAGGGGCGCTCCGTCGGGTTGAACATCACGCTGCCCAACGAGCAAAAGCCCAATCCCTACAGCAATCTCCCCGTCAATTTTCACTACTTCTTCGCGCGCAAAGTCTGCCTCGTCAAATACAGCATGGGTTTCATTTTCATGCCCGGCGGTTTCGGCACCCTCGATGAATTTTTCGAAATCATCACGCTCGTGCAAACCAAGCGCATGCCGCATTTCCCGCTCATTCTTTTCGGCAAAACCTTCTGGGAAGGCCTGCTGGCGTGGGCGAAAACCACGATGGTCAGGGACGGCTACATCGACCTCGACGACCTTGATCTGGTGACGCTCACCGATGATCCCGACGAAGCGGTCGAGACGATTCTCAAATACCAGCGGCGCATCGGCATCCCCGCCGAGCTGCCGAAGGCGTTCGTGTGAATGGCGCTTTCGCCCACGTTTTTCCGCCCCCGCTCCCATGTATCAAGTCTCTCGCTTCGCCAACGGTCTCACACTCGCCACCGCCACGATGCCGCACATGGCCAGCGTGTGCGCCGGCATTTGGGTGAGCGTCGGCGGACGCTACGAACCGGCCGAACTCAGCGGCGTCTCGCACTTCATCGAGCACCTGTTGTTCAAGGGCACCCAGCGCCGTTCCCCGCGGAAAATCTCCGAGGACATCGAGGGCCTCGGCGGTTATCTCAACGCCTTCACCGCCGAGGAGAACACCTGCATTTTCGCGCGCGCGCACCAGCAGCATTTGCCCGAGGTGCTCGATGTCCTCACCGACATGTTTTTGCACTCCCAACTTGCGCCGGCGGAAATCGTCAAGGAACGCGAGGTCATCAAGGAGGAACTCGCCAGCTACGTGGACCAGCCGCAGCAGCACGTGCTCGAACTCCTCAACCAAACCCTCTGGCCCGACCAGCC
>JAYVOY010000178.1:0-8477 GCA_043757645.1 Verrucomicrobiota bacterium | reverse complement strand
GTTGCCACTGAAGCGCGGGCGCGGGAACGCCAAGGGCGAACGCGGTGAAGCTGGCGGTCTGGCCGACAATGACGCTCTTGTTGGCCGGTTGCGTGGTGAAGACGGGACTGCCGCTGGTCACCGTCAGCGTGGCCGCGGCGCTGGCGGCATCGCCGAAGGCGTTGGTGGCGACGCAGCGGAATTGGGTGGCGTTATCCAAGAGCGCGAGTGGGGGCGTGAAATAGGCGGGGGCGTTGGCTCCGAGAATATCGGTGAAGCCCAACGTGCCCGGCGCCTGGCTTTGCCATTGCAGGGCCGGGGCCGGAACGCCCGTCGCCACGGAGGTGAAGCTGGCGGTCTGGCCTTGCACGACGCTCAGGCTCGCCGGTGGCGTGGTGAAGCCGGGGCTGCCGGAGGTGACGGTCACGGTGGCGGCGGTGCTGGCGGCGTTGCCGTAGGCGTTGGTGGCCACGCAACGGAATTTGGCGCCGTTATCCGCGAGCGCGAGGATGAGCGTGAGGTAGGCGGGAGCGTCGGCCCCGGGAATATCGATGAAGAGGAGAGCGCCGGGTGCCTGACTCTGCCATTGCAGCGTGGGGGCGGGAATGCCGGACGCCGCCGCGGTGAGGCTGGCGGTCTGGCCTTGCACCGCGCTCGCGTTGGCAGGTTGCAAGGTGAACGTGGGCGCGACGCCGATCACGGTCACGGTGGCGGTGGCGCTGGTGGCGCTGCCCGCGGCGTTGGTGGCGACGCAGCGGAACTGGGCGCCGGTGTCGGCGAGCGCGAGAATCG
This sequence comes from Verrucomicrobiota bacterium, assembly GCA_043757645.1. Lineage (GTDB taxonomy): Bacteria > Verrucomicrobiota > Verrucomicrobiia > Limisphaerales > BJHT01 > BJHT01. Next base: position 7,706 of record JAYVOY010000178.1, on the reverse strand, counting down.
GCGTGGTGTAAGTGCCCGCGTTGGCACCGGGAAGGTCGAGGAACACCGCGGCTCCGGGGGCCTGAAGTTGCCATTGCAGCGCGGCCGGCGGGTTGGCGGAAGCGGCGGCGGCAAGGGTGGCGGTCTGGCCCGCGACCACGATTTTGTTGAGGGGTTGCAGGGTGAACAGCGGCGGAATCGGGGCGGAGCCGTTGACTTGAATCACGACGTTGGGGGTGATTTGCGGAAAGCGCTCGATGGTTTCCTGCACCATCATCCATTGGAAGTTGTAGTTGCCGGCGGTCGCGGGGGCGCGAATCGCGAACGCGAAGGTGCAAAGCGCTCCGGGCGGCACGGGGTTGTCGAGATAAACGCGGCGGAGATTCCACGTGCCGTTGTCGAGTGGGTTGATGGAGCAGAGGCGGTGCTTGGTGGCTTCGCTCCACGTGTTGGTGCCGACGTTGCGCAGGATGATCGTGGCGAGAGCGGTGGATCCGGGGGCCAGGAGCGTCGGCACCGTCTGGGAGACGAAGGCCGCTTCATTTCCGCGCGTGCCGATGGGGATCACCAAGAGGCGAACGTTGGGGGTTGCCTGGCCGAAAAGTCCGACGCCTTCATGGATCATCTGCCATTGCAGATCGTAGGCGTTGGGCGTCAGCGGCGCGACGATGTCGAAGGTGAACGTGGCCGCCTGGCCGGGCGCGAGGTCCGCGGGCAACGTGACGCGGTTGAGTCCCCACGTGAGCGTGTCGGGCGGATTCACGGCGGAGAGGAAATAATTGTCGGCCGCGCGCCACGTGGTGGAGCCGATGTTCACCATGACGACGGTGATGCGATTGGTCCCGCCGATGAAGAGCGTGGTGGGATTGGTCTGCGCGACGAAGCCGGCATTGTCGCCCACGGTGAAGACGGGTTGAAACGTGGCGGTGTAGGTGGTCGGCGATTCCGGCGCGGTGATGACGTGATTCTGGGCCAGCCCGTCGGACCACGAGACAAACTGGTAGGGAATGCCGGCGCTGATTTGATCGGGCGCCTCGAGTTCGCGCAAAAGCCCGACGACCGTCGGGATGGTCAACGGAGGCGTCACGGGTTTTTCGTCAAGATTGAGGCTGAGACCGGGCGGGTCGGTGGCGAGGGTGAACGTTGATTTGACGGGCCGAATATCACGGTAGGTGGAGTTGGACTTGCCGTTGGAGTCGGTGACGGTGAGGTAAATGCGATACCACACTTGATCGCTGGATTCGCCCGACGGTTGGGTGGTGAAGGAACTGTTGGTGACGCCGGTGAGGTCGGGAACGAAGGGATGGCCGTGTTCCAGATGTTGAAAATCCACGCGCCACGTGAAGCGGTCGGCGGTGAGTTCACCGTCCTCGAAGTCCGTGCCCCGACCGTTGAATTCGAACGTGTCACCGGCGCGGAACATCGTGCCCTCCGCGGGAACGAGGATCGTGGCGACGGGCGCACGATTGCCGCTGACGGTCAGGGTCGCGGCGGCGCTGGTGGCGCTGCCCGCGCCGTTTTGCACGACACAACGAAATTCCGAACCGCTGTCCGCGAGGGCGGCGTGGGCGATTTGATAGGTCGTGGTCGTGGCGTTGGGAATGTTGCTAAAGGCGACGGCGGGCGGGGTCCGGCGTTGCCACTGGAAGGTGAGCGGCGCGGTGCCAAACGCTTCCACGGTGAATGTGGCGGGGTCACCCACCGAGACGGCGAGGCTGTCGGGCGGGTTGCCAATCTGCGGGCCTTGCGCGCCGACGTAGCGGATCACGTGGACTTCCCGCGACTGGCGCGCGACATAGTTCAACGCCCCGTCGGGGCCGACGGTCAGGTAAAGCGGCAACTCGCTGGCGATGCCGTCCACAAAGGGAATCGTCGCGAACGTGGTGGCGGTGCGCGTGGCGGTGTCCAACACGCTGAACACCTGTTGCTCGCCGTCCACGAAGAAATATTTGCCCACATACTGCGCCGGGAAATTCGGCCGCGGGGGATTGTAAAAGGCGCCGCCCGTGATGGCGCTGCTGCGCGGGTTCACGGTCGGATGCGCGTAGGCGTAAATCGGATCGCGATAGTTCGGATTGCGCGCCGCGCCCTCGGTGAGCGGCCAACCGTAATTGCCGCCCGCCACGATCTCGTCGATTTCCTCCCACGCGCCCTGCCCGACATCGTTGGCGAAGAGGCGGCCGGTGCCGGGTTGGATGGCGAGGCTGAAGGGATTGCGCATGCCCAAGGCGTAAATCGCGCGGTTGCCGCCGGTGGTCGAGTTGTAAAACGGATTGTCGGTCGGGATGGAGCCGTCCGCGTTCAAGCGCAGGATTTTTCCCAGCACCGACGACATGGATTGCGCGAGGTTGGGTTGGTTGTTCTCCCCCACGGAGAGAAATAATTTCCCGTCCGGCGAAAACTGGAGGCCGCCGCCGTTGTGCCAGTCCGATGAGCCGAGCGTGGGCAAATCAAAGAGCGCCACCTCGCTGCCGGGCACGGCCACGTCGCCGTTGGCCGTGAACCGGCTGAGGCGAAAGTGAATCGTGGGGGTCTTGGCCGGATAGTAGAGATACACGTAACCGTTCTGGGCAAAGTTGGGATCCAACTGGATGCCCACCAACCCGCGCTCGGCGAACTCATTGATGGAGACGTACACGAAGGCGCGGCCGAGGCGCACGCCGTTTTTCACCACCGCCACCACGCCGTTGTGCTCGCACACAAACAAGCGGCCGTCGGGCGCGGCGGCCATCGCGGTCGGGGAGAGGAAACCGGGGATGCGGGTCTCGACAAATCCCGCCGGCAGATTGATCTGCGCGGCGGCCGCGCCCCACGCGCCGGCGAACATGGCTGCGGCCAGCAGGACGAGCACCCGCCAACTGGATTCGGTGGTGGCACTCCGCGGTGCGACGGCGCCGACTGAACCAACACATGCAATTTTCATAAAAACACGGACGAGCGCAAAACGGCCTGGACCAAAAAGACGAATTGCCCCTCTTATTAAGCACAGAAATTCAGGGGTACAAATTGGAATTTTTGCGCGGACCAAAACAAACGCGTGTTTAATCGCAAACGGTGGCTTGGCTGGCCAGCAAAATACTGCAACATTTCTTGGCGTTGCCCGCGGCCCATCGGGGCGCGGGCGCGGGCGGCGGCGAGCGCGCCCCCCAAAAAAACGAACCCGAACAGCAGCGCATGGAAACCGTTTTGATACTTGGTTGCGGCCGGCATGGCCGGATTGTCGCGGAAACAATCGCCCACGCCGGCAAATTCACGGTCGTCGGTTTTGCCGATGACGATCCCGCGAAGACGGGCACGCGCATTGACGGGATTCCCGTCCTCGGACCGTGGCGGCAGAGCGCCGCGCCGGTTTGCTTGGTCGCCATCGGTCACAACGAGACGCGGCGGCGGATTTGCCAGGAGGTCGTGCGGGCGGGACGGCGCCTGCTCACGGTGATTTCCCCGCACGCGTACGTTTCGCCGCACGCGACGATTGGCGCGGGTTCGGTGGTGCTCGCCGGGGCGGTGATCCAAGCGGGCGCGACGCTCGGCGTCGGCGTGCTGGCGAACGCCGGCGCGGTGGTGGATCACGATGCGGAGGTTGGGGATTACGTCCACCTGGGCCTCAACGCCACGGTGGAGAGTTTTGCCAAGGTGGCGTCCGGCGAGTGGCTCGCGCCGGGGAGTGTGCGCTTGAAGGTGACCGCGGCGTGATGGGAAAAACCCGCGGCTGAGTTGCGCGGCGCGGCGGCTGTGAGCCGTGAGTTTTTTTTCGCCCGCGCCGATTCAAGAGGGCTTCAACGCCGCGGGCACGCCAACGATTCCCGGCGCGTTGAAAATCCGCGGCTCGCGCAGGTCGGCAAGATTGACGCTCCATTCGGCGGCGAGCCGCGCGACCTTCTCCATGTTGCGGGTCGCGGGTTCGCCCCCCGCCAGCGTGGGGGCTGGAAAATTCTCCGCGTACGCCCAACAGGCCATTGCCAGCCCATTTTCCGCCTCCGTTTGAGCCCCCTCATTCCACAGGGTTTCGCCCGCCCACACGTAGGCGCGGACGATCTTGCCGCCCTCCGCGCGCGCCCACCCGTGGTGACTGAGCACCCGGTCCGTCGTGAAATATTGCACCTGCCCTAACTTGTGACTCAGCGCGAGAAAGAAACGGTAGAAAGCGTCCGTGTCGTCGCAAGCCTCCGGCAGTCCGGCGCCATACACGAGCGTCCAGCCATCAATCGGCGGCGTGACAAACAAACGCCAGTCGCGCGCGGTCGCGAGACTGTCCTCCCAGGTGCAGGATTGCACGTGGCGCAACCCCAGCGCCGCTTGGATCAACGGCGTGTTCGAGCTGCGAATCGCCAGCCAGCGCGAGGGAAAACCAAACAGCGAAACAGCGATGTTGTACCGCCGGGCCGACGCGTGTTCGGCCGTGAGGGACGCGCTGATTTCCGCGCGCACGCGCTCGGTGTGCTGGCGCGCGAGCCACACGAAAAACAACGCGATTCCGCCAATGCCCAGCAGCAGGAAAATCAGCGTGAGCGCGACGACATCCATGGGTTGGGCGGCCTTGCCCCCCTCCGCGGAACCTTGCAGCAGCATTCTTCCAAACCCATTCATCGTGCTCAAAAGTCTAGTTGTGATTGCCGCCCCGGCAATCGGTAAAAAAAATCTGATTCTGCGGGCCGCCGGACCGCGTTGTCAGCTCCGCCACTCACAGTCCCCGGACGTCGCTGCCCGCGTCCAGACAACGCCGCACCGTCGCCGCCAGGAGCGCGGGTGGAAACGGTTTCTGGAGAAAATTCAGCCCGTGAACCAGCGGCACTTCGCGGCCCAAAATGTCCGGGCTGTAGCCGCTGACGTAGAGCACCTTCAACCCCGGTTTTTCGCGCTTCAACTGGTGGGCCAGCTCGCGGCCCGTCATGCCCTCCGGCATCACCATGTCGGTCACCAGCAGGTCGATGTGTTGCCGGTGCTGCGCCCACACGAGCAGCGCCGCGGGGCCGGAGCCGGCCTCGAGAATGCGATACCCTTGTTTGCGCAGCACCATGCACACGAGTTCGCGCAGCGTCGGCTCGTCCTCGACCACCAGCACCGTCTCGTGCCCGCCCCGCACTTCGCCGCGGGACGCGCCCGCGCCGTTCGCGGACGCCGCCGGCCGGTTCGCCGGGACCGCGGTCGCGTCGCACGGCAGATAAAGCCGGAACGTCGTGCCTTGGCCGAGCCGGCTGTCCAACTCGATCCAGCCCTGATGCTGTTTCACAATCCCGTAAACCGTCGCCAGCCCCAAGCCCGTGCCCTTGCCCACTTCCTTCGTCGTGAAAAACGGCTCGAAAACACGCGGCAAATGTTCGGGCGCAATCCCCAGCCCGGTGTCGGAAATCGTCAGACACGCGAAGTGGCCGGGCCGCGCCTCCGGATGAAACGCGCGCTGCACCTCCGTGGTTGTGATCTGTTCCGTGGTGATCGTCACCGTGCCGCCCTGCGGCATCGCGTCGCGCGCGTTGATCGCCAGATTCATCACCGCCTGCTCGACCATGCTCATGTCCGCGCGCAGATGAATCGGCGGCGTCGCATACGTGCAATTCAAACGCACATCCTCGCCGATCACGCAGCGCAGCATTTTCGCCAGCCGACTGATCACCTCGTTCAAATCCAAGTCGCGCAACTGGATCATTTGCTTGCGGCTGAACGTCAGCAACTGCCGCGTCAAATTGGCCGCGCGCTCCGCGGCCGTGAGCACTTGCTGCAAAATCTCCCGCCGGTTCGATTCCAGTTCCTCGTCGTCCAGCAACAGACTCGTGTGGCCCTGGATGATCGTGAGGATGTTGTTGAAATCATGCGCCACGCCGCCCGCGAGCTGCCCCACCGCCTCCATCTTTTGCGCCTGCCGCAATTGCTCCTCCAGATTGCGCCGCTCCGTGATGTCCCCCGCGTACCCATGCACCACCTGCTGCGGCAGAATCGGGAAGAACGACCACGAGAGCGTGCGCCCGCCCGGCATCGTCTCGATCACCGTGCGTTTCTTTTCCGTCGCCAGACATTCCTTCACCAACTGCTCCGCGTCCGCCGGCAAGATCTCCGCCGGCGTGCGCCGCCCGAGTTTCACCGCCATCTCCTGGGTCGCGTCATTGTGATACGTGAGCCGCCCCTGATTGGAAAATTCCATCACCGGATTGGGGTTGCACTTGGCGAAGGCCGCCAGCCGCTGGATCTCGCCCTCCGCCTGTTTGCGATCCGTGATGTCCATCACCACGCCGGAAATGCGCGCGACCGCCCCGCCCTCCGCCGCCGCCGAATTGCCCTTCAAAAACATCCAGCGCGTCTCCCCGTCCGGCCACCGCACGCGGTGCTGCACCTCGAAGGAACCCTCGACCTCCCGCGCTCCCGTGAGGTTTTGCTCCACCCACTCGCGGTCCGCCGGATGCACACAACCCAGATACGCCGCGATCGTCGCGCGGAAACTCCCCGGCGGGAAACCAAACAACCCCTCAATGCCCTCCGACCAACTCACCTTGTCCGTCGCCAAGTCCCAACTCCACGTCGCCAGCCGCGCCGCGTTGAGCGCGATGTGCAATTGCAGCTCGTTCTCGTGTCGCGCCTCATCCGCGCGCTTGCGCTCCGTCACATCCCGCACAAAAAGCTGCATCGCCTCGCGCCCCTGATGCGCGAACGGCGCGGCCGTCAATTCCACATCCAGCATCGTGCCATCCAGCCGCACCATCCGGTCCTCCAGCACCGGCAGCGTCGCGTTCTCCTCCGCCACGCGGTTCAAATCCCACAAAATCTTCTGGCGACACGCCGGATGCACAAATTCCAAAAACGAGCGCCCCACAATTTCCTGCGGCGTGAACGCCCGCAACAACCGCAGCGCCGCGCGATTCACCAGCACGATCTCCTCACCACAAATCACCAACAGCGCATCCGGCGACAACTCCACGAGCTGCCGATGCCGCTCCTCACTCGCCCGCAGTGCCGCCTCCGCCGCGCGCCGTTCCCCGCGCAATCGCCGTGCCTCCAGCGCCTGCCGCACCGACCCGCCCAGCCGCGCCAGCCGGTCTTTGAACAGGTAATCCGCCGCGCCCTGCTTGATCGCCTCGATGGCGACCTCGTCGTTGATCTGGCCGGAAACGAGAATGAACGGAATGTCCAGCCCAAGCTCCTGCAACAAACTCAGCGCCTGCGTGCCCGTGAATCGCGGCAAATGATAATCGCAGAGAATAATTTCCGGCCCCGCCGTCAGTGCCGCGCGAAATTCCTCCTCCCGCTCCACCCGCTCCACCACTGGCGCGAACCCGCCCTTGCACAACTCGATCTCCATCAGTTTGGCATCGCCAAGATGGTCTTCAACCAACAACACACGCAGCGGCGTCGCCATGATCTTTTCCGGGAACGAGCGGCGATTGAACCGTGCCCGCGCCGAAGCGGCAAGCGGTATTCGATTGGCGAAATATCTGCGGGAATATTTTGGGGCGGCCCCGGTGGGAGCTCTGCCTTCAGGCGTAACCAGGCAGCCGTCGCGCCGCCGTCCCGGCGGCTCACGTCGCGATTGGTCCGCGGGGGCGGCCCCACTTGCGGCTTCCGGCACCCGCAGTCGGCCAGCGCCGCACGCGGACCCAAGCGCGGGGCGGCGCGGGGCGGACGCCGGGAGCCGCCGGGACGGCGGCGCTACGGGGGCCATGCAAATCGCGCGCCGCCCCATTTGTACCGCGGTGGCAGAGCGCAGCGGCGACACCGCTTTCGCCAACCCGGCGCGTGAG
>JAYVOY010000177.1:0-8487 GCA_043757645.1 Verrucomicrobiota bacterium | reverse complement strand
GCGCCTGGTCATCCGTCGCCGCCACCGCGGGAATCGTGAACACCGGGATCGTCGCCCCGCTCACGTCCGCGAAACCCGCCGCGCCGAGACTCTTCCGCTGCCATTGATACCGCACCGGTGCGGCACCGTAGGCCGACACATTCACCGTGAACGGATCCCCCACCGACACCGCCTGCGAAACCGGCTGCGAACCAATCTGCGGCGCAATCGCCCCGGTGTATTCGATCTTGTAAATCGCCTGCGAAAAATGCCCCGCGTAATACAGGCTGCCCTCCGGCCCCACCGTCAAATACAGCGGCATCGTCCCCAGCGTCGTGTTCATCGTCGGCGCAAACTCACTCACCTGCAGCGTCACCGGGTCCAGCACCTTGATCCACTGCCGCGTGCCATCGAGGAAGAAATATTTCCCCAAATACTGCGCCGGAAACTGATTCGTCGGCGGATTGTAAAACGCCCCGCCGGTGATCGACGCGCTCGTCGGCTGCGTCGCCGGATGCGGATACGTGTGGAGCGGCGGCGTGTACGTTTTGTCCGTCGCCGGCGAGGCCCCCTCCCACCGCGGCCAGCCGAAATTCGCCCCCGCCACCCCCTCGTTGATCTCCTCCCACAAACCATTGCCCACGTCGTTGATGAACATCCGCCCCGTGGTTCGCTGGAAAGTAAACGTGAACGGATTGCGCAGCCCCAGCGCCCAAATCGTGCGGTTGATTCCGCTCGTCACGTTGAAAAACGGATTGTCATTCGGCACCGTGCCATCCGCATTCACCCGCAGGATTTTCCCGAGCGGCGTCAACAGCGACGCCGAATTCGTCGAACGCAAATTATCCCCCACCGACACATACAATTTTCTGTCCGGCCCGAAATTCAAACCGCCGGAATTGTGCAACCCCGCGTCCCCGAGCGCCGGCAAATCCAGCACCACCCACTCGCTCCCCGGCACCGCCATGTCCCCGCTCGCGGTGAACCGGCTCACGCGATTATGCGGCACCGGCGTCGGCGCGGTGTAATAGACGTACACGTATTGATTATTCGCGAAGTTCGGATCCAGCGTCAGCCCCACCAAACCACGCTCTTGGAAAAACTGCGTGTTCACCGACAAAAACGGCTGTGGCAACAACGCCCCGTTCTTGACGATCCGCACAAACCCACCCTGTTCCCCCACAAACAGCCGCCCATCCGGCGCGAACGCCAGCGCCGTCGGATACGCCAGGTCACCGGGCGCCACGACCTCCCTCTCCACAAAGCCCGGCGGCAACACCGTGTCCGCCTGGGCGACGACCACCCACGCCGCCACCACCGCGAACCACATCCGAAGACACCCCTTGGGAAAACACACCAAAGTCCGCGCTGGATACGACATAGCTCTTTGCAACACGCTCGCCCGCGCCAAATCGAAATTTTTCGCCGGGCAGAAGCCCGACAAGGAACACCGTCACTCCAACCGAGTCAAAAACTTTTCCGAGATTTTCACTCGCTCGCCACCCTCCGCTTCACCCCACCCCGCCGCCACTCGCCGCGCGCCCCCTCAGTCACGCCCCAAAACGAAGGCCGCCCGTTCCCCAATGTCCCGCCAATTTGGGAACCCATAATTCCTTCCCCAAATCCGCGGTCATCCTGAATTTGCGGATATTTCCTCCCCATTCGATCCCCAGACTCTCCAATCCGAAATCTCCAATTTGAAATTCCCCCTTCCCCCGCCCGACATCTCTCCCTCCATTTTTCCCCGCAACATTTCCCGCGCAATACTATTGAAATTCCCCCACGCCTCCCCGACTGTCCCCGCACCTTTATGAAAATTCCACCGCACCAAATCCTCGCCGCCGCGCTCCTCTGCGCGCTCGCGTCCACCCTCCAACTCTCCGCCGAGCAGACCGGCCCCGGCCGCCGCTTCCTCGCCGCGGACGATTCCAAACAACGCCTCGCCATCGTCGCGCCCGACGGCACCTACGAGTGGGAACTCAAGATTCGCGGCATCCACGACGCGCAACTGCTGCCAAACGGCAACGTCCTGCTCCAAGACGGCTTCCAGCGCCTCATCGAAGTCAATCGCGAGAAGAAAACCGTCTGGGAATACCACGCCGGAAAAATGAACGGCAACGAGGGCAAGCGCATGGAAGTCCACGCCTTTCAGCGCCTCGACAACGGCCGCACCATGATCGCGGAATCCGGCATCGGTCGCCTCATCGAGGTGGACAAGGACGGCAAGATTCAGCACGAGGTGAAACTCAAGCGCAACAAACCCAACGCCCACAGCGACACCCGCCTCGTCCGCAAAATCGCCAGCGGCAACTATCTCGTCGCGCACGAGGCCGACGGCGCGGTGCGCGAATACGCGCCCAACGGCGATGTGGTTTGGGAATTTGATATTCCACTTTTCGGCAAGCCCGAGAAAGGCGGCCACGGCCCCGAAGGCTTCGGCAATCACGTCTTCTCCGCGGTTCGCCTCGCCAACGGCAACACGCTCATCGGCACCGGCAACGGCCACAGCGTCCTCGAAGTCACGCCGAAAAAAGAAATCGTGTGGAAGGTCGAGCAGAACGATCTCCCCGGCATCACCCTCGCGTGGGTCACCTGCGTCGAACGCCTGCCGAACGGCAACACCATGATTGGCAACTGCCACGCCGGCCCCGCCAATCCGCAAATCATCGAGGTCACCGCCGACAAAAAAGTCGTGTGGACCTTCAAAGACTTCAAAGACTTCGGCAACTCGATGCCCGTGCAATCGCTCCTGACTGGAGCGGCCAAATAGTCATGCCTCGCCCCGGAGCGCGGGCGTCCCGCCCGCTGCGGCAACTTCGGAGCGCGGGTGTCCCGCCCGCAGCAGCAACTTGTGTCAGAGACGCGATGAACCTCCAGTCACGCCACCCGAAGCAAAACACCGGGCCGAACGCCCCTGCCCGACACCTGCCCCAGTCCGTCTCCATTCCCAATTCTCCTGCCCCAAATTCCTTTGCCAAATCCCCCTCCCCGCGCCGCGCCCACAAAATGGCAAAGAAAAAGCCTTGCTGATTTCGCGCGCAAATTTGTCAGCCAATATTCCCTGCAGTAATCTCGTCCCAAACCGCTCGACGGTGCTTCACCGCCAAAACCGAAAATGAATCGCGCCCGTTCCTCCGCCGCCTTCTGGCTCGCCGTGGCCCTTGCCACCGCGCTCGCCCGTCCCCTGCCCGCCGCCGACTCCGCCGCCGGCCTCGAATTCTTCGAGCGCAAAGTGCGCCCCGTCCTCGCCGAGAATTGCTACGACTGCCACGGCGCGGAAAAACAAAAAGGCAAACTGCGCCTCGACTCCGCCGGAGCCATCCGCGTCGGCGGCGAAAGCGGCGCCGTCTTCGTCGCCGGAAAACCCGAGGAAAGCCGCCTGATCACGGGCATTTCCTACGGCGATCCCGAATTCAAAATGCCGCCGAAGAAAAAACTTTCGGCCCAGCAAATCGCCGACCTCACCGCGTGGGTCAAACTCGGCGCGCCCCTGCCCGCCAGTGAAGCCGCCCCCGTCGCCGCCGCGCCAAAAGAATTCGCGATCAGCCCCAAAGACCAAGCCCACTGGGCCTTTCAACCCCTCAAGCGCCCCGCCGTTCCCACCCTCGCCAACGCGCCCGCGCCCGCGCCGAACGCCATCGACGCCTTCATCCGCGCGCGCCTCGACGCCAAAAAACTCGCGCCCAATCCGCCCGCCACCCAAGCCGAGTTGCTCCGCCGCGCCACCTACGACCTCACCGGCCTCCCGCCCACGACCGACGAAATGTCCGCCTTCCTCGCCGATAATTCCCCGCAAGCTTTCGCGACCGTGATCGACCGCCTGCTTGCCTCGCCGCACTACGGCGAGAAGTGGGGCCGCCACTGGCTCGACCTCGTCCGCTACGCCGAGAGCAACAGTTACGAGCGCGACAATCCCAAGCCCCACGCGTGGCGTTTCCGCGATTACGTCATCCGCTCCTTCAACGCCGACAAGCCCTACGACCGCTTCCTGCGCGAGCAACTCGCCGGCGACGAAATCCCCAACGCCGACGCCGACGCGATCATCGCCACCGGTTTCTACCGCCTCGGCATTTGGGACGACGAACCCGCCGACCGCGACCTCGCCCGCTTCGACAGCCTCGACGATCTCGTCGCCACGACCGGCCAGGTTTTCCTCGGCCTCACCGTCGATTGCGCCCGCTGCCACAATCACAAAATCGATCCCATCTCGCAGAAGGATTACTACCGACTGCTCGCGTTTTTCCACAACGTGAACCACTACCGCAACGGCGGCCCCACCGACGAAATCCCGCTCTTCACCACCGCCGCGCAAAAAGAGGCCAACGAAAAAGCCACGCGCGAACTCGAAGCCCGCCGCAATGAAACCCAGGCCGCAATCAACCAACTCGAAAAATCTTTTCGCGATAAATTCACCACCACCAGCGCCGCGCCCCCGGCCAACGACCTCGACGATCTCCAATTCCGCTACTACCGCGACACGTGGAACAAGCTCCCCGACTTCGCCACGCTCAAGCCCGAGACCGTCGGCCCCGTGCCCGCGCGCCTCTTCGACCTCGGCCTGCGCACGCGCGACACCGCGTTCGGTTTTGTCTTCGAGGGCAATCTCATCGTGCCCCAAGCCGGCGACTACACCTTCTTCCTCGACAGCGACGACGGCTCGCGCCTCACGATTGCGGGCAAGGAGTTGATTCTCTACGACGGCATCCACGGCGAGGGCAACGAGCAGAAAGCCACCCTCCGCCTCAGCGCCGGCCGCGTCCCGATCAAGCTCGAATATTTTCAACGCCAGAACGGCTGGGGCCTCACCGTCGGTTGGTCCGGCCCCGACTTCGCGCGCCGCGGCCTTTCCACTTCCGGCGAAACCGGCGGCGACCCCAAACGCCGCCTCGCGACCAAAGATTTCAACCGCCTCATCCAAGACGAAGGCACCCGCGTCCTCGGCCAGGAAACCTTTGCCCGCTACGGAAAACTCAAACGCGAACTCGGCACCTTGAAGCAAGAGAAAACCTCCACCGACGTCGCCCTCGCCGTCACCGAGGCCGGCCGCAACGCGCCCGAAACCTTCATCCTCGCGCGCGGCAATCCCGCGCTGAAAACCGACAAGGTCACCCCCGGTTTTCTCCAAGTGCTCGGCGCCACCGAAGCCACGATCCCCGAACCGCCGCCCGGCGCGAAGACCACCGGCCGCCGCACCGCGCTCGCCAATTGGATCACCGCGCCGCAAAACCCGCTCCCCGCGCGCGTGATCGCCAACCGCGTTTGGCAGCACCACTTCGGCCGCGGCCTCGTGCGTTCGCCCAATAATTTCGGCCTCCAAGGCGACCGCCCCACGCACCCCGAACTGCTCGACTGGCTCGCCTCCGAACTCCTCGCCCACGGCTGGCGCTTCAAGTCCCTGCACAAAACCATCATGCTCTCCGACGCCTACCGCGCCTCCTCTCGCGGCCGGCCCGAAGCCCTCGCCGCCGATCCCGCGAACGATCTTTTCTGGCGCTACGAGCTGCGCCGCCTCACCGCCGAGGAAATTCGCGACTCGATTCTTGCAATCACCGGCACGCTCAATCCGAAAATGTTCGGCCCCGGAATTTACGTGGACATCCCGCGCGAAGTCATGGCCGGCCAATCCGTCCCCGGCCGCAACTGGGGCAGCTCCCCCGCCGACGAACAAGCCCGCCGCAGCATCTACATCCACGTCAAGCGCTCGCTCCTCACGCCGATCCTCGAGAGCTTCGACCTCGCGGAAACCGACCGCTCCGCCCCCGTGCGCTTCACGTCCGTGCAACCCACGCAGGCACTCGGAATGCTCAACGGCGATTTCCTCAATCAACAAGCCGACCTCTTCGCCGCCCGCCTCCAGCGCGAAGCCCCCGGCGACCTCACCCAGCAAGTCCGCCGCGGACTCCTCCTCGCGACCACCCGCGCGCCGTCGGAAGCCGAGATCAAACGCGGCCTCTCCCTCATCGAAACCCTCCGCGCCAAAGACGGCGCGACGCCCGAAATCGCTTTGAAATATTTCTGTCTGATGGCGCTGAACCTGAACGAACTCGTCTTCCTCGATTGAACCCGCACTTTGAAATGAACCAGAGACAAGCGAACGGAGCGACGCGCCGGAGCGCGGCGTTTACGCCGCCTCAGCGTCCGCATGATTTGGTGTGTGCGAATGTCCCGGGCCGTCGGACGCTGAAGCGACCCGAACGTCGCGCGCCGCAAACGACTTTCGACAACACGGAGCGCCGAGCACCCGCTCGGCGCGAATCCAACGCCACCGCCCACGCCGAGCCGGTGCTCAACGCTCCGAAAACAAGTTGTCCCCCTAAAATTCATCCCCCAATTCCCTTGCCCCAAATTCCCCTGCCAAAAACTTTGCTGCAATAACCCACCCCACCGCCGCCCCCAAACCCCAAACCCAAAACTCTCTCCCATGAACTCGCACCCCTCCGCCCCCACCCCGCCCGCCGGAAACTTCTGCCACCGCACCCGCCGCGAATTCCTCAGCGAAACCGGCGCGGGCTTCACCGGCCTCGCCATGACCGGCCTGCTCACCCTCGACAAATTCTTCACGCCCGCCGCCAGCGCCGCGCCAGACGCGGCCCTCGGCAATCCCCTCGCGCCCAAGCAGCCGCACTTCGAGACCAAGGCCAAGAGCGTCATTTTCCTCTTCATGTACGGCGGCCCCAGCCAGGTCGATACCTTTGATTACAAGCCCGAACTCTACAAACTCGACGGCAAATCCATCCCCGTAAAAACCTTCGGTCGCGGTGGCAAAAAAAACGAGGGCCGTGTTGTCGGACCCAAGTGGGCCTTCAAGCCCTACGGCCAGTGCGGCAAACTCGTCAGCGACCTCTTCCCCCACCTCAGCACCTGCGTGGACGACATCGCCTTCCTCCACTCGATGATGGCCGACTCGCCCATCCACGGCTCCGCCATGCTCCAGATGAACACCGGCAAAGTGCAATCCGGCAGCCCCTGCCTCGGCACCTGGGCCACCTACGGACTCGGCAGCGTCAATGAGAATCTCCCCGGCTTCGTCGTCATGCTCGACCCCACCGGAGGCCCCATCAGCGGCGCGAAAAACTGGTCCAGCGGCTACATGCCCGCCAGTTATCAAGGCACCATTCTCCGCTCCGCCGGCGAACCCATTCTCGACCTCAAGCGCCCCGCCAACATGAGCGCCGCTTCCCAGCGCCGCTTCCTCGACACCCTCAAGGAATTCAACACCGAACACCTCGCCCCGCGCGCCGACAACAGCACTTTGGCCGCGCGCATCGCCAGTTACGAAATGGCCTTCAAGATGCAATCCCACGCCCCCGAAGCCGTGGACCTCAGCAAGGAAACCGAGGCCACGCGCGAAATGTACGGCCTCAATGAAAAAGCCACCGAAGACTTCGGCCGCCGCTGCCTCCTCGCCCGCCGCCTCGTCGAACGCGGCGTCCGCTTCGTGCAACTCTACTCCGGCGGCGCGCACAACGACGACAACTGGGACGCCCACGGTGACCTCGTGAAAAACCACACCCACCACGCCGGCCGCACCGACAAACCCATCGCCGCCCTCCTCAAAGACCTGAAACAACGCGGCCTCCTCGACAGCACCCTCATCGTCTGGGGCGGCGAATTCGGCCGTCAACCCACCGCCGAATACGCCAAAGGCACCGGCCGCGATCACAACGCCTACGGCTTCACCATGTGGCTGGCCGGTGGTGGCATCAAAGGCGGCCAATCCGTCGGCGAGACCGACGAACTCGGCTCCGCCGCCGTCGTGGACCGCTACCACGTGAAAAACCTCCACGCCACGATCCTCCACAAAATGGGCCTCGACCCCGACAAGCTCACTTACTTCTACGGCGGCCTGGACCAAAAACTCGTCGGCGTCGAAGGCGCCGAACTCATCCAGAAACTCACCTGACTTGTGGGAGCCGACGTGAGGAATCTCTCGTAAGAAACCTGGTCGCTTGGAAAAGCCCATGCTTGTTGGGATTTTGTAGCGGGCGGTTTTGTGGAGTCATCTCCCGGCAGCCTGTCGGACTTATACCCACTGCCGAAAATGTCCGGTATAACCCGTGGTGGTAGGGCGCGCAGTCCGCTGCGCGCAGTCCGCTCACCCACCGCGTCCTATGCTGCCGGTGCCCCGGCGGGCAAAGGACTGCCCGCCCTACCAGCGTTCTACCGAAGTTCACCGGGAGTTGGTATTAGCCGGAACCATGCAGTTAACGGACCGCCGCCGTCTCGGCGGCTCACGGTGTGGGAAGCCCGCGCGGGCAATGCTCACTTCAGCTTTGGGTTCATTATCCCGTGAGTATTTTAAGCCCCGGAAAATGCGCGCCTCCGCCCCGTTTGGACGATGGGAGCCGCCGAGACGGCGGCGGTCCTTCTGAATCGTTACGGTTTAGGCGGCGGGGCGCGCGCGTGTTTTGTGGGCGCTGCGCGCCCATTCTCTGCCGCGGAGCGGCGTCGGAGAAGATTAGCCGGGGGCCAGCGAGCGGATGCGAGCGCGGCCCCCGGTTCGGCGCG
>JAYVOY010000176.1:0-8491 GCA_043757645.1 Verrucomicrobiota bacterium | reverse complement strand
CTGGGCGGGCGTGGGAGCGATGCGCGAACGGCATCCGCAAATCACGATCACGACCGGACCCGAAACTCACCGCGCCCAATTTGTCCTGCTCGGCAACGGCCGCCACTACGGCGGCGCTTTCCGTGTTTTTCCCCAAGCCCGCATGGACGACGGCCAGTTCGATCTCTGCCTCATCGAGCGCGTGAGTTGGCTCGCGCTTCTCCGATTTGCCTGGGGCATCCTCACCAACCGTCTCGAACGCCAAACCGGTTTTCATCATTTGCAGAGCGCGCGGTTCACGCTCACCAGCCACGCCCGCGTCCCGCTCGAACTCGAGGGCGACGCCGTCGGCCACCTCCCCGCCACCTGCCGCGTGCGCCCGCGCGCGCTGCGGGTGCTCGTCCCCGCGGAGCGCGGCGCGTGACTTGGGCGGACCGCGGGCGTCTCGCCCGCAGCGGCAACTTGCGCCGGGGACGCTGGGATTATTCCACGGCCACCCCATGTTCGGTGCCACTGCGGCCCAGAGGGCTGCGCTCCGGATGCGTCCCCCGCACGTCCACCACCACCAGCACCACCAGCACCACGCCGTCACTCCCGCGGAGCGCGGCGCGTGACTTGGGCGGAGCGCGGGCGTCCCGCCCGCAGCGGCAACTTGCGCCGGGGACGCTGGGATTATTCCACAGCCACCCCATGTTCGCTGCCGCTGCGGCCCAGAGGGCCGCGCTCCGAAAGCGCCGCCCGGCACGTCCACCACCAGCACCACGCCGTCACTCCGCCAGCAACTTCTCCACCTTCGCCACCAAATCCTCGCGCGCATTCATGTCGCGCAGGTTGCCTTTCTTGTCGATCAGCCACATCGCGGGCAAGCCCGTGATGCCGAACTCCTTGCCGAAATCATTCTCCCAACCCTTGCCATCGAAATACTGCGGCCACGCCATTTTCTCTTTTTCGACAAACGCCGTCAGCTTCTCGATCTGCTGGTCGAAACTGATGCCGACAATTTCAAACCCCCTCGCGTTGAGCTTCTCGAAAGCCGCGCGAACATTGGGGATTTCCTTCACACACGGCCCGCACCACGTCGCCCAAAAATCCACCAGCACCACCTTCCCTGCGAGCTTCGCGACATCCACCGCGCGCTTGTCCAGCGCGGTGAATTTCAGCGCCACCGGTTTGCCGATCAGTCCGAGCTTCTTCACGAGCAACGTCGCGCGCTCCTTCACCTCTTCGTCCGTCGCGTTGGCCGCGATCTCCTGCGCCAGCTCCTTCGCCTTGGCGCCCGGCGCGATGTTCGAAGCCACTTCCAGCAGCATTCCGTAAACCTCCTGCCGCTTCGGAAATTCCTGCTGCAATTTCCGAATGCCCGTCTCGTAGGCGGCGAGCATCACTTCCTCGCCCTTCTCCTTCAGCAGCATCGTCGCGCGCTCGACGCCGCGGAAACGCAGCTTGAACTTCTGTTCCTCATCCAGCGCCGGCTCCTTGAGCATCTCCGTCTCGATCGCCTCGACGCGCGCCGTCTGATTCGTCTGCCCCAAACGCACCGCGGCGCGGAGCAATTCATACTCCATCTCCTTCGCCTCGACCGCCTGCTCGTGCTGCGGAAATTTCGTGTAAAAAGCCTTCGCCTGCTCGGCCGTCGCCGCCATGCGCTTCGCCTCGCCCTCGCGGAATTTCGCAATCTCCGCCTCCGCCGGACGCTTGGTCTGCCATTCCTCCGGCGGCGTCGCCGGCTCGGCCATCTTGATCAGCGAGTCCCACGCGATGTCCGCGACGTTCGTCCGCGCGAGCGCTGCCAACGCGGGAATCTCCGGCAACGGTTCTTTCGGCTCGGCCGGTTCCAGCGCCGGAGCCGCGCCCGCCGCGGGCTTCGGCGCCGCGGCGAACGGATCGGACTCCGCGGGTTTCGAGCACGCCGTCAGCCACACGGAAACCGCCGCGACCGCCGCGCACCCGAGTTGAAACGAAGAAAAAGCCGGAATGAATTTCATACTGTTATTTAGTCCGCCGACACTGGCGCGTTGCCCGCGCGAGGAACATCAAAAACCGCCCGCAACTTTTCGCGCGCCAGCAACAGCCGCCGCGGATTCTCCGGCGCCGCCGTGTCGCCCTCGCGCACCGCTGGATTCGGATGCGCCAGCGCCGTTTCCAGCGCCGCCAAAATCGTCGCGCCCTCCTCGGGCGCGAGCGCCACCACGAGCTTCTCCTCCTGTTCGAGGCGCACCGCCTTGCGCGCGAGTTCGAGCAAAATCGGACACGGTTCCAAACACGGGATCGCGCTCTTCTCCGCGCCGCTTTCGCCGCCGAGCGTTCCCACCGTCCAGAGCCGTTGCTTCAGACAAAACCGCCGCTCGCAGCCCGCGCGCGCCACGCGCGCCGCCGCCGCATCATCCAGCATCGTCGTCACGCGATACATCCCTGTCTGCCGCTCCGTGAACTCGCGATAATGCGTCACCGGCGGCGACCCCGCCCGCGCCGCGTGCCAATCCGCCAGCGAACCGGGATAAAGAATCTGCAACGCCGCCTCGAGTTCCTCGCCCCGCGCCGCGACCACGCGCCAGCCCGCGCGCAAATTCGGCGCGCTCTTCAACGGGCGAAACGCCCCCGCCGCCGTGAACTGCGCCAGCGCGCGAAGCTCACCCAACGGAACCAACTGGAGCCGCTCCTCCACCACCGCCGCGTCCTCCAAATGCCGCAACTCGAACCCACCCGCGCGCGCGCGAACCAACACCTGCGCCCACGCGATCTCGCCGGAAAACTGCGCGAGAAAGGCCGTCAATGCGGGGTTGCTCAACTGAGTCATGTGCGCCGCACGCTAGCTCAAAAGCCCGGGTTGCAAACCGAAAAACCAACCGCGCCGCGGCGCCGCCGGACCGCCGCCGTCCCGGCGGCTCTTCCAAAAAGGACCGCCGCCATCTTGGCGGCTCGGCGAACCTCCCAACGGGTGTGATTATCAGTAGGTGAGGTAGCGCAGACTTCCCCGTCTGCGCTACGTTTCTGGGCGTCCTCAACCCACTGATAATCCCGAACTCCGAAGTTGGGATTTGGTGGGCCGCTGGAGCGCGGCCCTCCGGGCCGCAGCAGCCGCGCGCGCGAGGGGAGCGTGAACTGTGTATCGCGTCCGCGACAGGCGCGGCCGCTGCGGGCGGGACGCCCGCGCTCCGTGCAGCGGTTGAAGCAGCGTGCTCGCCGCGAGGCCACTTCGGAATTCGGGTTAATCACACCCCCTCCCAACATCTCCCCCATTTCCCCCTTTCCAAACGCCCCGCTTTCTGTTACCCACGGTCCCATGAAATCCCCCCTCCCACTCGCCCTCGCGCTCCTGCTTGCCACCACGCTCGCCCACGCCGCCGCGCCGGTGGTGGCGAATGTCCGCGCGGCGCAGCGGACGGGCACGAAGCTGGTGGACATTTATTACAACGTCACCGCCGCCAGCGCCGTCACGGTCACGATCGCGGTGTCGGCCGATGGCGGGGCGAGCTACAGCGTGCCGGCGGCGGCGTTCACGGGTGACTTCGGCTCCGGCGTGGCGCCGGGCACCGACCGTCATGTGGTGTGGAACGCTGGCACCGATTGGAACGGCCAGTTCACCACGCGCGGCCGCGTGCGCGTGACGGCGGAGGATGGCACCGGCCCGGCGGGCATGGCGTTCATTCCGGGCGGCACGTTTCAGATGGGGGATAACTACGGTTTGGATTCAGGCGCGACGCCGGTGCGCTCGGTCTTGGTGAGTGGATTCTATCTCGACCGCTTCGAGGTGACGAAGGAACTGTGGGACCAAGTTTATCAGTGGGCGGCAGCCAATGGTTACACCTTCACCGGCGGTTTCACGGGCGACGGCGTGGCGGCGAATCACCCCGTGCAAACGGTCTCGTGGTACGACGCGGTGAAGTGGTGCAACGCCCGTTCGCAAAAGGAAGGCCGCACCCCCGCCTACTACACCGACGCCGCACAAACGCAGGCTTACAAAATCGGTGACGTGGACCTGACGGCGGCGATGGTGAAATGGACGGGCAACGGCTACCGGCTGCCCACGGAAGCGGAGTGGGAAAAGGCCGCGCGCGGCGGGTTGGCCGGGCATCACTTCCCCTGGCCCAGCCTCGGCGGCGACTACAACGCGTTCGTCAGCGGCGACAAAGCGAACTACTCCAACAGCGGTGACCCGTTCGAGACAAACCCCGTGCGGACGACGCCGGTGGGCTACTACAATGGTTCTCAAGTCCCGGCGGGCGTGGACATGGCGAATGGCTACGGCCTCTACGACATGGCCGGGAATGTGTGGCAGTGGTGCTGGGATTGGTATGCCAACTATGACCCGGCGACGCTGACCGACCCGCGGGGAGCGGCGTCGGGCTCCAACCGCGTGATCCGCGGGGGCAGTTGGGGCGACGCCGCGGGCACCCTGCGCTGTGCCTTTCGCACCTACGGCGCCCCGAGTTACCGGCGCGTCATCTTCGGGTTCCGGTGCGCCCTAGGTCAGCCCTAACCCCGTCGCGCCGCCCTCCCGGCAGCGCCCCCGGACCGCCGCCGTCCCGGCGGCTCAAACCACCCGAACTCGCACCACGCAACCCTATGTCCACCGCCCCCTCCCCGCCCGCCCCAAGCCGCCGAGACGGCAGCGCCCCCGGCCCGCCGCCGTCTCGGCGGCTCACGACATCCGCCAACCCGAGCGTGCCAGAGTCGCCTGCATCGGACGACGCACGCCCCAAGCCGCCGGGACGGCGGCGCGACGACGCCGGACCGCCGCCGTCCCGGCGGCTCAAACCACCCGAACTCGCACCACACCACCCTATGTCCACCGCCTCTTCATCGTCCGACTTGAGCCGCCGGGACGGCGGCGCTACGGGGGTGGAGTCCCCGTCGCACGCCCTCCCCCGCGCGCGCCCGCGCACATCCACCCCTCCTTACAATCCCGGCCTGCACCAACTCATCGAGGGCAAGCGCCAGTGGGATTTCCCCCGCGACGACGACGCCCGCAAACGCGGTTTTCTCGGCTGGCACGCGCGCGGTTATCTCCCGCACTACGATGCGCCGCACCTGACGCAATTCGTCACCTTCCGGCTCCACGACGCCCTGCCCGTCAGTCGCCGCGCCGAGTGGGAAGCACTTCTCAAAATCGAGGACGACCGCGAGCAGCGGCTCCGGCTCGAACAGTATCTCGACCGCAGCCACGGCGAGTGTCACCTGCGCACTCCCGCGGTGGCGCGACTGGCGCAGGACGCCCTGCGTCACTTCGATGGGGAGCGTTACCAACTGCACGCGTGGGTGCTCATGCCGAACCATGTTCACGTGCTTTTCAATCAATTGGAAACCCCGCTCGACGAGATCGTAGGCTCGTGGAAATCGTTCACGGCGAAAGCGGCGAACCAACTGCTGGGGCGCGCCGGGCATTTCTGGGATCGCGAATACTACGACACCTTCATGCGCGACGGGGAGCAGTTCGCGCAAACCGTGCGCTACATCGAGAACAATCCGACGAAGGCCCGGCTCGTCCGCGCGCCCGCCGACTGGCTCTGGAGCAGCGCGAAAACGGCGGCGAAATTTCGGGCCTTCACCGGGCCGCCGCCGTCCCGGCGGCTCACGACTCCCGCCAACCCGAGCGTGCCAGAGGCGCCTGCATCGGACGACGTACGCCCCGAGCCGCCGGGACGGCGGCACGACGGGGCGGGGGTGGGACTCGCGTGCTGGTTGCTCCTGGTGGCGCTGTGGTTTCCCAGCGCGGCCCGCGCGGCGTTTTCCACCTCCGCCGAATCGACGTTGTTTGAAATCAACACCGGCGCGCGGCTGTCCGACGCAAGCGCGTCCGCCTCCGCCTCCGCCGACTTCGTCATGAACACGCGCGGCGGCGCGGCGGGTTCGTTCAACTCGGCTTACCTCACCATCGACACGCGCGGCGTGGGCAGTCTCAACGTCGCGGCCCGCACCAGCGACGGACTCGGGGCCAGCCTCGCGAATGTAACCATCACCGCCCGGCAAAACGGACTGATCGTCGCCACCGCCACCACCGCGCCCGACGGCACCGCGACCCTCGCGAATCTCTTCGCCGGCTACTACGAACTGCGCGCGGAGAAGTCCGGTTACTTGCGGCAAGTGCGCGGTCAACTGCGGGTGCCGGAGGATGTGGTGGGCGGGATCACGTTCCAAATGCCCGCGCCGAAAGCCGCGCCCGCGTTGACGCAAAGCGCGAGTCCGCCGGTGGCGTCGGTCCTGATCCGGCCCGTGACGGGAGCCATTGGTGTGCTCAAAATTTTTCAAGGCGACGCCAATGGAAGTTTTTCGGATGTCGGCACGCTGCATCCCGATCGCATGACGATTGTGCTCACGCACGGTTGCGCGAGCAGCGCGGATCGCGACGCGGATTCGTGGCCGCTGGTCCTGGCGCGCAAGCTCGCCGCGGTGCCGGGCCTGACCGCGCAGGCGAACATCGTCGCGTGGGATTGGCGGGATGCGGCGCTGCAATTCACGCCGAACTGCGCGGCGTGTGGCGCGGTCAATGTCGTCTTGTCGCTGGGTTGCACGGTACCGCGGCAATTCACACCCGAGGAGGGATTGGAACTGGGGCAGACGCTCTGGAACACGCTCGGCGGCGGCTACACCCAACCGGTGCATTTCCTCGGTCACAGTCTCGGCACCTTGGTCAACGCCGCGGCGGTGAATTACCTGCACGGCGATGATCCAAGGCATCCGGTGGCGCAGGCGTGGGACTGGCGTCGGACACACGTGACGTTGTTCGATCACGCGCAATTGCTGCCAGAATTGCGCTTGCGCTGGCAGCCCGCGCGGTGGGCCTCACCCATCCCGGCCAACGCGGCGTTTGTGGATAATTACATGACCGCCGTCGGGGTTTCTCTTGACCGGGGCGTGAATGTCTTTTTGCAGCAAATGGCCTACAGCCACGGCTTCCCGTACGAGTGGTATGGCCAGACAATTGATGCGCCGGGGAGCAGCGCGTTGGGCTTCCGCTGGTCGTTTGAATTCGCGCAATTAAACCGGCTGGCGTCGCCGTTTCCCGTGCCCGGCCTGTTCGCGGACGGCGCGCTGTTTCGCCAAAAATTGTCCACGGCGGAACCGCTGGCGCTCGTGCAAATGGAGCGGCCGGAAGGACTGCTGGACAGCGTCGCGTTGAAACTCGGGGAATTGGAATTGGGCTTGGGTTACGGGGCGCTCGCGGTATTTCAGCACGGGGTTCAGGCGGAGGAAGCGGTGGTGGACGCGGTCGGAAACGCCGCGCTGGCCGGGGGGCGAAAGATCGGGGACGTCGCCAGCAGCGTGTCGGCGACGGTGCTGAACAACTACGGCGGCTCGCTCAATCCGCTCGACGATCCGATTTATGGCGTCGGCGCGAGCACGCCCGCCACGCTGAACATTCCCGGCTACGCGCGCGAGACGCTGGCGCAGCCGGACTATTCGTTGCGGCTCGATTTTTTGACGCTGCCGCCGCCGCCCGGACCACTCCACGCGCGCGGGGCGAAAGCAAATGATGCCGCGGCGAACACGCCCGCCTACGTGTGGCTGCCCGTCCACATTCCCTCGAACGCGGTGGCCTTGGTGTTCAACTTCACCCTCAACGGGGACGGTGCGGGCGACCGCGTGGTGGCCGGGATCAACGACTCGAATCTCTTCAGCCTCGCCACGCAGTTCATCGCCACGAACACCGCGATGAGCAGCGGCCTGCTGCCGGTGGACGCGTGGGCGGGCCAGGAGGTCGAGTTGTTCCTCGGCGTGGCGGGCGGGACTTCGACCAACGCGATGTTGTCGGTGGAGGGCATTCGTTTCCTGAGCCTGCCGCTGCCGCAACTGGTCGCGCAACCCGCGGCGGGAAATCCCACGTTGTCGTGGACCGAGGCGTCGCCGGGATTTCTGCTGGAGTCCAGCACGAACCTCACGAGCGCGGCGAACTGGACGGTGGTGACGAATGTCGGCGGGTATCCAGGCCAGCGGGTCTTCACGAATCAAGCGCCGGCGGAGCGGACTTTCTACCGGCTGCGGCGGCCGTAGCTCGGCGTACTGTCGGGTCGCGCCGCCGTCCCGGCGGCTCACGACGTCCGAACCACGGCGGGGCGAACTTTGCCAAACACGCGGTCCGCCCGGCCTCCGGTGATCGAAAACCACAGACCAGCCGCCCCGCGGACTCGCCACGCCGTGAGCCGCCGGGACGGCGGCGCGACGCCGCCGGACCGCCGCCGTCCCGGCGGCTCACGACATCCGCCAACCCGAGTGGGCCAAAGTCGCAGGCACCGGACGACGTACGCCCCGAGCCGCCGGGACGGCGGCGCGACGCTCGGGTGCGCGGCGCGCTGCGATTTGCGCGCCCGCCCCGCCTCCGCCTTTCGGAAAACGAAAACTTCAGTTGACACTCCCCAGCCCTCATATCATCCTATCCGCATTCGTTGATGAAACGAATCTCATTCAGAGTGGTTGAGGGACTGGCCCGACGACGCCACGGCAACCGGTTGGGGATCGCTGCCCCAATGTTTAGGTGCCAATTCCAGTCCGCGGGCGGGTGCCGGCGGAGAAA
>JAYVOY010000175.1:0-8593 GCA_043757645.1 Verrucomicrobiota bacterium | reverse complement strand
TGTGGACATCGGCGGTGGCGCCTTCCTTGTCGAAGCGCCGCCAGATGATGCGCTGACCATCGGGCGAGAAGAAGGGTCCGCCGTCGTAGCCGGGGCTGAAGGTGAGACGGCGCGGGGCGGAGCCGTCGGCGTTCATGAGGTAAATTTCAGCGAAGTAGGCGGGATCGATTTCGAGTTTCTTCCGATCTTCGGCGGATAGCTTCTCGGAGGGGTAGGCGTCGCGGATGGAGGAGAGGACTATCTTGGAGCCATCCGGGGAGAAGGCGGCTTCGGCGTCGTAGCCCTGACTGGTGGTGAGGCGGCGGAGGTTGGAGCCATCGCGTTTGGCGACGAAGATGTCCATGAATTCATCGTAGTCCCAGGAGTAGCGGCGTTGTTTGCCGGAGGCGCGGAGGTCAAACTCTTCCTTCTGTTTCTGGCGGGTGAGGGGATCGAGATGGGTGGAGGCGAAGAGGACTTCGTCGGTGCCGGGGCGGAAGAAGGCGCAGGTGGTTTTGCCAGAGCCGGGGGAGACGCGGTTGAGGTCGCCGCTTTCGAGGTCGAGGAGGTAGATTTGATAGAAGGGATTGCCGGTCTCGCGTTCGCTTTGGAAGATAAGGGATTTGCCGTCGGGGGAGAAGTAGCCTTCGCCGCTGCGGCGGCCTTCGTAGGTGAGTTGGCGGGTGTGGGTGAGGTAGGTGGCCTCGGTGGCGGCGGGGAGGAAGTATGAAGTATGAAGTATGAAGTATGAAAGGAGGAGGGCGCGGGGGAGAAGGCGGGAGGGGGGGGAGGGGAGAGGGTTCATTGGGGCGGAGTGGATTAGTCGGTGTTTGGTGTTTAGCAATTGGTGTTTAGAGATTGGTTGCTAGCGGCGGCGGCGGGTGGGGTGGCTGGTGAGGAAGCCCAGGAGGGCGCCGAGAAGGAGGCCGGCGGCGTGGACGGCGTTGGCGATGTTTCCGATAAGGTAGGGGCTGACGACCAACCAGATGAGCATGAAGATGACGGTTTGTTTGTCGATGAAGAGGCCGGAGGCGGGGTCGCGGCGGCCGCGGATCCAGATGTAGCCGAAGAGTCCATAAACGACGCCGGACATGCCGCCGAAGTTGGGTCCGGTCCACCAGTATTGGGCGAGGTTGGAGCCGACGGCGATGGCGAGGATGAGCAGGAGTAGATAGAGTGAGCCGAGGCGGGTTTCTATGAGGCTGCCGAGGTCTTTGAGCCAAAGCATGTTGAAGAAGATGTGGAGGAAACTGAAGTGGATCAGCGCGGGGGTGAAGAGTCGCCAGATTTGGCCGTGCTTGGTTTCGGGGAGCCAGTGGGTGGGGGGGAGGTCGCGGGCGCCGCCGGGTTGTTCGGAAATCTTGAGGGGACTGAGTACCTGGTCGTTTTTTCCCATGTCGCTGATGAGGAAGATCGCGGTGCAGAGGATGACGAGGGCGATTGAAACCATGCCGAGGGTGATGACGGCTTGCTCGGGGAAGATGCGTTCGCGGCCCCATTGGCGTTTGGCGGCTTCGTCGGCTTGGGCGAGTTCTTGATCGCGGAGGGCGGAGGATTTGCGGGTGTCCACTTGGAACTCGGGGGCGGCGGCGTTGGCGAGGAATCGTTCGAGGAATTGCCGGGCTGCGGGGACTTGGTCGTCCTCGAGAATCCAGAGGCTCCAGCGGCCGTCGGTCTCGGCCTCGACCTCGTTGCGGATGCCGCGGAGGTAGAGGAAGTCGCCGAGTTTACGGGCGGCGGGTTCGGTGGCGAGCTGGCCGATGTTGCGCATGTGCGGGGGACGGTAGCGGGGAAGAGGAAGGATGGGAAGGGGGATGGAAAAGGGCGAAGGGCGGAGGACGAGGGAGGGAGGAGGCGGGAGGGTTTAACGCGGGACGGCGGCCACTCACTTTGGGGCGCGCCGGAACCGGGCCGTTTCAACCTAACTTCCGCAGTTGAAACAGCCACAAAGAGGCGCAAAAGGCACAAAACAAAGGCATTTACAGCACCAAACTGAGGTTTTTTTTCTTCCCGCGACGGGTGAATGGCCCGCGCGGACTGCCCGCGCCGGGAGCCGCCGAGACGGCGGCGGTCCGTCCTTCCTACTGCATCGTCACGGCTGCGGCGCGGCGCGGTTCAGGGCTTCGGCGCGTTGGTGGCGGCGGGCGGGGGTTTGATGGGGTGCAACAAGCCTTGAAATTCGGGCAGGGCGCGAATGTTGGCAAAGCGCGGGTCGGTGGGGACGTTTTGGCGCAGGTTGGGTTGGTTGGTCATTTGCGCCAGGCGCAGGTCGCTGGTGGTGAGGGCGCGGGTCAGGGATTTGAGCGCGTCGTTGCTCTTGTTGAGCAGGGTTTGGATGGCGGCGAGGTCATACCAGCCTTCGGGATTATTGGGGTTGAGGGCGACGAGGCGGGTCATGGATTGCTCCATCTTCGCGAGGTTGCCGACCATCGAGTAAGCCTGTGCGGCGCTGACGAGCGTGTTGTGGTCCACCTGCGCGTTGGTGAGCAGGCGGTCGTACAGCGGGATGGCGCGGGCGGCGGCGATTTGCGCGCGACCGGGTTGGCCGACTTGGTTGAGGGCTTGCGCGGCGGCGATGATGACGTCGGGCGGGGTGTTGGAGTGGCTCAGCAGGGCGTCCATCGTGGCGTAGGCCTGGTTGGTGTTGCCGGCTTGCAGGTAGGCGCTGAAGAGGCCGAGACCGAGTTGGCCGTTGGCGGGGTTGGCGCGGAATTGGGCTTCGGCCTGCGTGAGCTGGTTCTGGGGTTGGGGAACCTGACTCGCGGCGCGGTAACTGGATAGGCGACTGATCAGATCGTCGGACGCCGCGTTGTTCGGGTCGAGTTTTTTGAAAGTTTTTGCAACCATCAAAGCGTCATCAATTCGTCCCAGGCTGCTGAGCAGATTGATGTAACGGAAGACGGCCTCGGGGCTGTAGGGGCAGAAGGCGAAGGCTTGTTTGAAGGCGAATTCGGCCTCCTTGATCATGCGCTGCTGGACGGCGGCCCAGCGCTGTTGCTCAAGCACCGATTGTTGTTGCTCAGGCAACAAGCGTTGTTGCTCGGCGAGACGTTGCGCCGGGGAAAGCGTCAGATTTGCCGCAAGCTCTCTGCTGCTTTTGGCGGCCTCGTTGCCGCGGGCCGCGGCCTCGTTGCCGCGCTGGCCGGATTCGTTGATGCGGAAGGAGTACATTCCCGCGATGGCGCTGCGCAATTTCGAGAAGGCTTTTTGCGCGTCGTCGTCGCGCATGAATTTCGGATCCCCCTTGAAGCCCTCGAGGTTGTGCCGCAGGTAGGTGCGCTCGGCGAAGCTGCAAATATTGGAGACGGTGGTGTCGTAGGTGATCCAGTTGCCGACGCTGCGCTCGGTGTATTTGCTCCAGAATTCGTGGTCGCGCCGGACGATGTCTTCGGTCAACTCGGGCAGCGGCTGCCGGTTGATTTTCATGATGATGCCGAAGGGTGTCAGGTAGGGGAACATCCAGTCGAGCGGGAAGCTTTCCTCGACGAAGAATTCGTGGTCGGGATTTTTGTCGAAGATGACTTTGGTGAGGAGGCCGTTGATGGCCATGACGGCGACCTGGCCGCTGACTTGAATTTTGTTGTCCACGACGCGGACATCCTCGCCGGGCTTGAGTTGATTGAGTTTGAGGCGTTTTTGCGCGTCGGTCACGTATTCCTCGAAGGACCGCTGCGAGTCCTCGAGTGAGGGGGTGTGAATTTCCTTGGGCGGATAAACGCCCTCGTCGCGGCGGCGTTTCTCGATGTTCGCGCCGATTTTCAGGAAGAGGGTGTCGAACGGCGAGGCCAGCGACGAGAGGACCGGCAGGCGCGCGAAGAGTTTTTGGAAGAAGGGTTCGTCGGGCTGCGTGCTGCGGTTGTAGTGCGCGCGGATGTACATCAGGTAGGTGGCGTCCGCGAGGGCGTTCTGCGTGATGATGTAAACGTCGCGGCGATCGAACTCGGGATCGCGGCGTTTTTCCGCCGGGATGAAGCTCTCGGCGAAAATCATGTAGGTCGGGCAGAAGCGCCCCGGATCGGTGCCGCCGAAGAGCACGGCGTTCGGGGTCATCTCGGGATAGATCAATTCCGCGCCGGGTTTCTTGACCATCTCCGCGCGTTCTTTGCGGCTGTAGGAAAATTTTCCATCCGCGCCCACGAAGGGCGGCGTGAACATATCGTGCCCGAACCAGAAACCGAAGAGGTGGCCGCGCTGCTCGTTCTTGGCCCAGTGCGACAGGACGGACTGCACGGGGAACAGCGCGAACAGGCCGATGAGCACCCAGACCGGGGCTTTCTTGCGGACCACGATGACCGTGAGCGTCAGCAGCACGGCCCACGCGAAACCGTACTTCGCGTTGAAGCGATCCAACGGGGCGCCGCTGGGTTCGACGGGCATGGAAAAGAGGAGGTCAATCACGGCGTGGCCGAATCCGGAATGCACGGGCGGCGGAGTGTCCGTGCCGCTGTGGATGACCATCGTGACGTACAACGACAGGGCGGTGGCGATCGCGCTGCCGATCACAAAAAACCGGCGGCGCTGCGTGTAGGCGAAGTGCAGCCAGGCCGTCAACAGGACCAGGCCGTAGCCAATGCACGCCGCGATCATGATGTGCGAAGCGGTGAAGAACACCTTCGTAAGTTCGCGGCTTTGCCGGTCGGGCGAGGGATTCAGGAGAATCAGCAGCAGAAACGCGAGGCACGCGTAGGTGGACGCCAAGCCGATCAGCCACGCGCGTTCGCGGGATTTCATGCGCTTGAAAAAGAGGAACGGAACGATGGCGACGAGCAGCAGCACGGGCGTGAATTCCTCCATCGCGCCTTCCTTGAGCATGTTGAGCTGCGTGATCAAACGCTCGGGCACGATGGTGGGATTGGCCTTTTCATATTGGCCGCGGGACAGCGCGTGGAAGAAGCCCTCGACGTGGCGCGCGTAGCCCCAGTTCATCGGCGGGTTGCTCATCGAGGCGAGCGGCATGTAGAGATAGAAGAGCGCGCCCAAGATCCAGAGGAGGCCCATAATGGTGCCGGTTTTCCATTCGGTGAGGAGCGATTGCGTTTTGATCGCGAACACAAAACACGCCGCCATCGAGATCAGCCCGATGAGAATGAAAATGTTGAACATCGCCTGGTTGCTCGCCAGCGGGCCGAGCGAACCGCTGGCCTTGAGCATCAGGCCGACGACGAAGACCGCGCTGTTGAAGAAGAGCAGGTCGCGGCCGAGTTTCGGGTCGCGCGCGAGGATGGCGATTTCGATGCCCATCGCCGCGACGATCAGCGTTTGGTGATTGGTGAAGCAGATGCCGAACAGGAAGCACGCCCAGTAGAGATACCGCTTTTGTTCCGGCGCATACATCCACCGCAGCAGGCAGCAGAGCACGCCCATCAACGACAACGCGCTGAACGTGTACACCTCGACGATCACCGCCTGGCTCCACATGTAGCCGTTGAACCCGAGCAGCATCCCGGCGACCCAACCGGCCATCATGCAGAGGGCGTTCTCGAGCTTGCGGTCGATGTTTTTAAACTCCTCGATGCTCTCGAGAATCATGCTGCTGCCGCGCGACGTGATGAGCGCCAGCAACCCGCACGACACCGCGCCGGCAAAGGCCGACGAAAGGCTGACGCGATAGGCGATGTTGGAAACCGGCACCAGCACGGTGAACAGCCAACTGTAGAGTGTCCACACCGGGTAGCCCGGCGGGTGCGGCACGCCGGCGTAGAACGAGCCGACGGCCAATTCGCCCGAGTCCTCCAGCGTGAGGTCCGGCGACAGCGTGAGAAAATATCCGATGAAGACCAGCAGCGCCGTGACGCCGGCGGTGACCCAGTCCATCGAGCGGAAAAATGGCGGTGGCGGCGGCGGGGGGGCGGCGGTGGGTTTGGCGGGGGCTGGCTTCGGAATTCCTCCCGCTGGCTTGGTGCCATTGGTGCCCTTCGGCGCGTTCGGCGCGGCTTTAGTTGGTGCCGGTTTTTGATTTTCTGAGGCCATGGTTCAAGGAGTCACCGAGTTGGTTTCTGCCAACGGAAAACGGGGGGCACTTGATGGCAGAAGAGCAAAGTTTGTCCACCTAATTATCGGTGTGTGCCAGTGGTTCCACTCGCTGTGGGCGCGGGTGGTTTGAAAGGCGATGGCCGGTGGGTTGGATAACGCGAGACTCGCGAACATGGCCGTGGACGGCAGCGGTTTTGGCTCGCCGGGCGCGGCCGGTTGCCACAGCGCGGCGACTCCCGCCAATGCCGCGATTGCGGCCGTCGCGACCCACCGTTGGCCGGGGAAGGCGGGCCACTCCGCGCGCGCGTCGGTGCGGTCGCGTGCTGGCGTTTGCGCGGGCGCGAGCGGCGGAAACAGCCGCCGCTCAAGCGTGTGGGACGGACTCCGGGGCGTCCAGGAACGCCAGCGGGTCTCCCATTCGTTCAGTGTCTTCATGTTCATTCTCCCGATTTTCGAGGAGGCAGGTACGCAGCCGTTGCAGGCCGTAGCGGTAGCGCCCCGCCGCGGTGTGCGGCGAAACTTCGAGCAATTCGCCAATCTCCTGAAACGTGTGCGCGTGCCAGATTTTGAGGACGATCACCTCGCGTTGTTCCGCGGGCAACGCGCGCAAACACCGCATGGCCACGGCCTCTTCGTGGCTTTCAGCGGCGGCGGGTTCGAACCAAGTGCGCGCCTCAAATTCCCGCGTCACGCGCCGCCACAGGCTCCGGCGGTAATTGATCGCGCGATGCCGAAACGCGCGCAGGCAGTAGTGCTCGGGTTGCGCGGGCGCGGCGGCAAGTTTGAACAACGCGAGAAATGTTTCCTGCACGACATCTTCGGCCTCGCCGTGCGAGAGGCCAAGCGCGCGACCGTAAAGAATCAAGCCCGCCGCCCGCGCGTGGAAAAGTCGTTCGCACCAACTCTGCGGGTGCGGCGCTGCGGCGTTCATTCACCCGGATAGACAACGCGAGGCGCGGATTTGTATAAAAAATTCGCCGGCCCGTTAAACGGGCTTGCCTCAAGGGCCGCGCTGCGTACTATCCCGCCGCGTCGCCCGCACAGTTGCATGGCTGCGCCGCGCTTTTGCGAGAGCCGCACGCGCTGGCGCGGCGGCTTTGCCGGGCGAAATCGGCGGACGAGAATTTTAATTACCGAACCAACATGGCTGCTCCCGAAAAACTTCCCCGCATTCCCACGCCGCCGTTGATCCGCTGGCGCGAGTTCAACATCAGCTACCTGCCGGTGATTATGTTCGTCACCGTGACTCTTGTCGCCGGGGTGTTGTGGACCACGCGCCTGGGACCGCGGACGCTCCACGGCGAGGCGGAGACCGTCGAGGCCTACATCTCCAGCCCGCAGCCCGGCGTCGTCGCCGAGGCCCCCAAACGCATTCGCACGTTTCAAGACGTGGCCGCCGGCGAAATCGTCGCGCGCGTCGTCGGCGCCGATCCGAAAAACCCCCTGCAACTCACGTCGCCGTATGCCGGCGTCGTGACGCAAATCCGGAAATTCCCCGGCGAAACCGTGGCCGCCGGCGAGCCCATCATGACCGTCACCGCGCCCGAACCGGACCGCATCATCGCCTTCGTGCGCCAACCGATGACCTTCGAGCCGAAGCCCGGAATGCGCGTCGATGTCCGCCCGCGCGCGCGCCTCAAAGGCGTGTACGAAGCGAGCATCTTGCACGTCAGCCCGCAGCTCGCGCCGATTCGCGGCTCGCTTCTGCCCGTCGGCCAGACGCGCGTCGAGCTGGGACTCCCGATCATCATCAGCATCCCCGCGGGGCTGAAATTATTCCCCGGCGAATTGGTGGACCTCAACGTGGAGCCGGACGTTTTCCTCAAGGGACCGAAGACCGGCAAGGCGAAGGACGACAAAAAGTAATGCGCGTGCGGCGCGCCGCGAGATCGGGAGAAAACGAAAGGCCCGGGAATTGCCTCCCGGGCCTTTTGCTGTTTTCAATTCCACGGTTCCATCTGCTCCTGACGCGCCCGGCGGGTTTCCTTTCGGAACTCACGCCGGACCGAATTCCACGCCGCGGACAACTCCTTCGCGCCCGCCCCCGTTCAACCAAGGAACGAGCAAACGTATTCGCAGATACCAGACTTCACCTCGATGTCGAACCCCGACTTCGCCGGCACCGCGAACGCCCGCTCCGCGCCGTAAGTGGCGACCTTTTTCTTCCCATCGATTTTCACGACACACTCGCCGGCGACGATCTCCATGCGCTCGGCCTGGTCCGTGCCGAAGTGGAATTTGCCGGGATAAATCAAGCCCAGCGTCTTCTTCGAGCCGTCGGGAAACAGGATGCTGTGACTCACGACCTTGCCCTCGAAATAAACGTTGGCTTTGGCCACGGCGGTCACGTGGGTGAATTGGGTCGGTGCAGATGCCATAGTGGGCGCGGAGTCTTTGTACGCGCGGCGAAAAGTCAAGCCACGGAACCCCAAAACCCGCGCGGGCGGGGAAAAATCTTCGCCACGCACAGAAAAATGATTTCCCCTTGCCACGCGGCCTGATTTCCCGACACAGTGTTGGCTCGGTTGCATCCGTAGCTCAATTGGATAGAGCATCTGACTACGAATCAGAAGGTTTCAGGTTCGATTCCTGACGGATGCACCACTTCAAAATAAGGGGAGGGACGCGGTTTCGGTTTTCG
>JAYVOY010000174.1:0-8652 GCA_043757645.1 Verrucomicrobiota bacterium | reverse complement strand
CGGTGTCGGCGCTGCGCTCTGCCACCGCGGTACAAAATGGGGGACGCTCCGCCGCCTGAAGGCGGGACTCCTTGCCCGGCAAGTTTGCGTTTGTGCGGGGCGGGGTGGGTGTTAGGGTCCGCGCATGAAATCCACTTCTGCTTCTCTCATCACCACTGGCGACTGCGATTGTTCGTTTGATTTCAGCCGCCGTAATTTCATTAAAACTTCACTGGGCGGCGTCGCGGCGGTCGCGACGGGCGGCCTTGTTTTGCCGGGGCGCGCGGAAGCGCCGAAACCCACGCCGGAGACGCTGGTGGGGACATTGTTCAAGAGTTTGAACGAGGCGCAGCGGCAGGAGATTTGTTTTTCGTTCGAGCATCCGCTGCGGTCGAAAGTGGACAACAATTGGCACATCACGAAGACGAAGGTGCGCGATTTCACGAAGGAGCAGCAGGCGATGATCACGGATATTTTCACGGGGCTGCACAGCCCGGAGTATGCGGAGAAGGTGATGGCGCAGGTGACGCATGACAGCGGCAAGGAGGGGTTCGGGAGCAGTTCGATCGCCTTGTTCGGCGAGCCGGGGACGGGGAAGTTCGAGTTCGTGTTGACGGGCCGGCATTGCACGCGGCGGTGCGACGGGGATTCGGTCGCGGGCGCGGCGTTTGGCGGGCCGATTTTTTACGGGCACGCGGCGCAGGGTTCTAACGAGAAGGCGGATCACAAGGGGAACGCGTATTGGTATCAGGCGGTGCGCGCGAATGAGGTTTTTAAAATGCTCGATGGCAAGCAGCGGGAGAAGGCGTTGCTCGATGAGCCGCGCGAGGAGAAGGGGACGGACACGGTGAAGCTGACGGGGAAGAAGACGGGGTTGCCGGGGATTCCGCTAAGTGATTTGAGCCGCGACCAGAAGGATCACGTGCGCAAGGTGCTGGCGGATTTGCTCGCGCCGTTCCGCAAGGCGGACGCGGATGAGGCGATGAAACTGATTGAGGCGAACGGTCTGGATCAGGTCCACATGGCGTTCTACAAGGCCGAGGATATTGGCAACGACGGCGTGTGGGACATCTGGCAGCTCGAGGGGCCGGCGATGGTGTGGTATTTCCGCGGCGCGCCGCACGTGCATGTGTGGGCGCACATCCGCGCGACGGCGTGAAATTCTGAAGGGGCATTTTGCCCGCAGAACACGCGGAATGACGCGGAAAAGAAATGGGACGCCGCTGCGATTGAAGAAGGTCCGGCGGCGGATTTTTTGGCGGGTTGCCGTTTGATATTGTTCGCATCGTGTCTCGCTTTTGGTGGGGAAAGGGAGTTTCATTTCGCGGTTCGTTTGAACCGCGTTTTCCGAAACAGGAATTGTTTAACCGCAGATTACGCGGACGGGCGCGGCTTAAAAAACAATTCAATGACGCAATTTATTTTCCCGTGCCGAAACTCCGCGAACTGGCCCAGAACGGTCGCGCTCCCCGTCTTCATCCGCGCTATCCGCATCATCCGCGGTTCAATTTCGGAGTTCAATTTGATCGGTGCCTGATTCTAATTGCCCACTATGTCCACACTCACGGCGGAAGCCCAACGATTGGCCGAGGATTCGGCGCGCACGCAAAATTGGAAGCGCTGGGGGCCGTATCTCTCGGAGCGGCAGTGGGCGACGGTGCGCGAGGATTATTCCGCTTACGGCACGTGCTGGGATTATTTCCCGCACGATCACGCGCGCAGCCGGGCGTATCGCTGGGGCGAGGATGGGTTGCTGGGGATCACGGACCGCGAGTGCCGGCTGTGTTTCGGACTGGCGCTGTGGAATGGGAGGGATGCGATTTTGAAGGAGCGCTTGTTCGGTCTCACGGCGAACGAGGGCAATCACGGCGAGGATGTGAAGGAGGATTATTTTTTCCTGGATTCCACCCCGACGCATTCGTACCTGAAGGCACTCTACAAATACCCGCAGCGCGAATTTCCGTACGGGCAATTGGTCGAGGAAAACCGGCGGCGGACGCGGCACGAGCCGGAGTTCGAGTTGGTGGACACGGGCGTGTTCGCGGAGAGCCGCTACTTCGATGTGGGCGTCGAGTATGCGAAGCATTCGGCGAACGACATTCTCATTCGCATCACGCTCACGAATCGCGGGCCGGAGGCGGCGCGGTTGGATTTGCTGCCGAGCGTGTGGTTTCGCAACACGTGGAGCTGGGGTTGCACGCACGAGGGTTGCTCCATGAAGCCGCGCCTCGCGAGCGATGGCGCGCGGCGCGTGGCGTGTACGCACGAAACATTGGGGAAGTTTTTCCTCGATTTTGAGGCGGGCGCGGACAAGAAGTTGCCGCGCGTTTTGTTCACGGACAACGAGACGAATCACGCGCGCCTGCACGGCACGGAGAACAACGGGCGCTGGGTGAAGGATGCGTTTCACGAGTGCGTGATCGGCGGGCGCGAGGAGGCGGTGAATCCCAAGGGCTACGGCACGAAGGCCGCGCCGTGGTATCAGCTGACGCTCGCGCCGGGGGCGTCGCGCGTGGTGCGGCTGCGGTTGTATGCGGAGGCCGAGGCGCCGCAGGGCGCGGCGTTTGGGAAGGATTTCGAGGCGGTGTTTGCGGCGCGGATTCGCGAGGCCGACGAATTTTACGCGTCGGTGTCGCCGGCGAATCTCACGCGCGCGGAGGACGTGGTGATCCGGCAGGGCTATGCGGGATTGTTGTGGAGCAAACAATTTTATCACTACGCCGTGGCGGATTGGAGCAAGGGCGATCCGGGCGCGCCGCCGCCGCCGGCGGGCCGCGACAAGGGGCGCAATCGCGAGTGGAAGCACGTGTTCAGCCGTGACATTTTTTCCATGCCGGACGCGTGGGAGTATCCGTGGTTCGCGGCGTGGGATCTGGCGTTTCACATGATCCCGTTCGCGCGGATCGACGGCGAGTTTGCGAAGGGGCAACTGAGCCTGCTGCTGCGCGAATGGTACATGCACCCGAACGGGCAGATTCCCGCGTATGAATTTGCGTTCGGCGACGTGAACCCGCCCGTTCATGCGTGGGCGGCGTGGCGCGTGTACAAAATCGCGGCGCGCGCGGGCGAGCGGGACCGGGATTTTCTCGAGAGCGTTTTTCAAAAGCTCCTGATGAATTTCACGTGGTGGGTGAACCGCAAGGATGCCAACGGCGAGAATCTTTTCTCCGGCGGCTTTCTCGGGCTGGACAACGTGGGCGTGTTCGACCGCTCGAAACCGCTGCCGACGGGCGGCTCGCTGCAACAGGCCGACGGCACGGCGTGGATGGCGTTTTACAGCCTCACGATGATGGCGATCGCGCTGGAGCTCGCGCACGACGGCGAGAAGGTGCATCGCTCCTACGAGGACATGGCGTCGAAATTTTTTGAGCACTTCGTGCAGATTTCCGACGCGATGAACACGCTCGGCGGGACGGGCCTGTGGCACGAGACGGAGGGGTTTTATTACGACCAGATTCTCACCGACAACGAGGTGATCCCGCTGAAGACGCGCTCGATGGTGGGCCTGCTGCCATTGATCGCGGTCGAGGTTTTGGAGGAGGACAAGATTCGGAAGCTGCCGGGATTTTACAAACGGCTGGAATGGTTTTTGAAAAATCAGCCGGGCTTGGGGCATCAGGTGACCTATTGCGAAAACGGGCATCGCCGCCGGTTGCTGGCGATTCCGTCAAAGGCGCGGCTCGTGCGCGTGCTGCGGTATTTATTGGACGAGGCGGAGTTTCTGTCGCCGTTCGGGATTCGCTCGCTGTCGAAATTTCACGAGCAGCAGCCGTACATTTTCGAGGCGGGTGGCGAGCAGCATCGCGTGGATTACGTGCCGGGCGAATCGAACACGGGCTTGTTCGGCGGCAACTCGAATTGGCGCGGCCCGGTGTGGTTTCCCGTGAACTATCTGCTGATCGAGGCGCTCGAGCGTTACCACCATTTTTACGGCGACGAGGTGCGCGTCGAGTTTCCGACCGGCTCGGGACGGATGTTGAATTTGCGCGACGTGGGTTGCGAACTGGAGCGCCGACTCGCCGCGCTGTTTCTCCCGGACGCGAAAGGGCAGCGCCCGTGTCACGGTGGCGATCCGCGTTTCGCGAGCGACCCGCACTGGCGCGAGTTGGTTTTGTTCCACGAATATTTTCACGGCGAAAACGGCAAGGGCCTCGGGGCGTCGCATCAAACGGGGTGGACGGCGCTCATCATCCGCTTGATGAAGGACGCGGCGCGGAAACGCGGCGACCTCACGCAATGAGGGGTGTGATTAAAAGTGGGTGAGGTAGCGCAAACTTCCCAGTCTGCTGTGTCGCACAGCTTCCAGCCTGCGGAGCGTCCGCTCTTCCAACGCCCCCTGGCCTTGCCACGCCCCGCCGATTTGGAAATCGGCGACACAGCAGACTGGGAAGTCTGCGGTACGTTCCGGAGCGTCCTCACCCACTTTTAATCACCCCCCGCGCGCCTCGGCCCATCTTCCCGCTTTGCAACGCAGTGGCGGTGCCGTAGCGTCCCGCCCCTGCTTTAGTTTATGCCGTCCGTGTTTATCAAAACCTATGGCTGCCAGATGAACGAGCGCGACTCCGAAGCGGTCGCCGCGCAGCTCGTCGCCCAGGGTTATGAACTCGCGCCCACGGAGTCCGGCGCGGATGTCATCCTCCTCAACACGTGCAGCGTGCGCGACGCCGCGGAGCAAAAGGCGCTCGGCAAAATGGCCAATCTCGCCGCGGAAGTTCGCCAGCGCCGACCCGAGGCGGTCCTCGGTTTTCTCGGCTGCATGGCGCAAAGCCGCGGGCGGGAATTGCTGGAGCAGTTGCCCGATGTTGACCTCGTTTTGGGCACGCAGAAGTTCCATCGCACCGCGGAATATTTGGAGGACATCCTCACCGGCCGCCGCGCGAAGATCGTCGATACCGCGGAGGAAACCGGCAGCGAAAGCACCATCCGCGAGCACCTCCTCACCGGGGCGAAACCCGCCACGGCCGTCACCGCGTTCGTGAGCATCATGCAGGGCTGCAATCAATACTGCACCTTCTGCATCGTGCCCTACACGCGCGGTCAGGAACGCAGCCGGCCCATTGCGGAAATCGTCGCCGAAGGCCGCGAACTCGTGGCGCGCGGCGTGAGGGAAATCGTCCTGCTCGGCCAAATCGTGACGAGCTACGGCAAGCGCGAAATCGGCGTGCGCGACGGCAAATCGGCCTTCGTGCAATTGCTCGAGGCCGTGCATGAAATCGCCGGGCTGGAGCGCATTCGCTTCACCTCGCCGCATCCGAAGGGCTACGGCGACGATCTCGTCGCGGCCTACGGGCGTTTGCCCAAGCTCGTGCCCGGCGCGCACATTCCGTTGCAGAGCGGCAGCGACCGCATCTTGCGCCTGATGCACCGCGGCTACACGCGCGAGCGCTTCGCGGGCATCGTCCGCCAACTGCGCGCGGTGCGTCCGGCGATGGGCTTGACGACCGATTTGATCGTGGGTTTTCCCGGCGAGACGGAGGAGGATTTTCAGGCGACGCTTGCGCTCGTGCGCGAGCTGGAATTCGACAACGCCTACGTTTTCAAATACTCGCGGCGACGCGACACGCCCGCGGCGGAGATGCCGGGACAACTGCCCGAGGAAGTCATCGAGGAACGCCACGCGCGGCTGCTCAACGCAGTCAACGAAATCGCGGCCCGCAAATACGCCGCGTGCGTCGGGGCCACGATGCAAATCCTCGTCACCGGCCCGAGCCGCCGCAACGCCGCGCGGCTCGAGGGGCGGACGGCGTGCAACAAGATTGTGATTTTTGAAGGCAGCGAGCGGCACGTCGGGCAGCTCATGGACGTGCGCATCACGCGCGCCGGCTCCTTCACGCTGTACGGCGATCCGGCGATTGTGAATTTGAACTGACGGTTTTTCCCCGCATGAAACTTTCCACCCTGGCGATTGCGCTCGGACTCAGCACGGCGGCGTTGCAACTTTTCGGAATCTTTTTTCCGGCGGAATGCCGCAACGCGCTCCGCCGCCTGCCGCGCTCGCTGCCGATGGGCCTCCTCTTCACGCTCGCGGCGACGGCGGGATTTCTCTGGAATCTACAACAGGAGGCGATCTCGGACTTCGCGTCCTACAAGCCGATGATGCTCGCGGGCTTCGGCCTGCTCGGCGTGGCGACGTGCATATTCGTGCGGGATTTTCTCGCGGTGCGCGGCCTCGCGGTGCTGCTGCTGTTACTCGCAAAGGTGATGGTGGACTCGGCCCGCGTGGTGGATTCGCAATGGCGGCTGGTGATCGTGGTGTGGGCGTACGTGATGGTGGTGGTGGGAATTTGGTTCACCGTTTCGCCGTGGCGGATGCGCGATTTGATCGATTGGTCCACGGCCACGGTCGAGCGCACGCGCAATTTGAGCGTGGCGCGGATGGGCTTCGGATTGTTCGTCGCAGGACTGGGGATGACGGTATTCTGAGCCGTAACTATGAAATTGGTGGAGCGCCGCCGTCTCGGCGGCTCACGGCGTGGGAAGCCCAGGAGGGCAATTCACTCTGCCGATTTTGGCTCACCCTTCAGTGAATATTCTGCGCTGCGGAAAATTCGCGCATCCGCCCCGTTTGGCCGGTGTGAGCCGCAGGGACGGCGGCGGTCCTTCCGCAGCGTTGCAGTTGAGCGCAGGTTGGGTGCATCGAGTTCGGGGTTGCGGGTCCGCGATTTCGTCCTTCGCCATTCGTCCTTCGTCATTCAAAAGCAGCATGAAAAAAAGCGGTCGCATCCTGGTCGTGCGCGGTGGTGCCATTGGCGATTTCGTCCTGACGCTGCCGGTGTTTGCGGCGCTGCGGGCGCAGTTTCCCGACACGCACCTCGCGCTGCTCGGCTATCCGCACATCGCGCGGCTCGCGCTGGCGGGCGGTTTGGTCGATGAGGTGCGGTCGATTGACGCGCGTCCGCTGGCTTCATTTTTCATGAGTCGCGGCGAGCCGGATGCGGCGCTCGGCGAATTCTTCAGCAGCTTCCACATCATCGTTTCGTATTTGTACGACCCGGATGAACTGTTTCAAACCAACGTCCGCCGCAACAACCCGGCGCAGTTCATCGCGGGGCCGCACCGGCCAGACGAGGCGCAACTGATTCCCGCCAGCGCCGTTTTTCTCAAGCCGCTCGAACGCCTCGCGATCTTCGATGCGCCGCTCGCGCCGCAGTTGCGCGTGCCGAGTGATGCCGAAAATCCGCTCGCCGTCGGCGATTGGGTGGCCGCGCATCCGGGCAGCGGCAGCGAAAAGAAAAACTGGCCCGAGGCCAAATGGACCGAGCTGCTGCAACGTCTCCTCGCCGCCAATCCCGCCACGCGCCTGCTGCTGATCGCGGGCGAGGCCGACGGCGATAAAATGCCGCGCCTCGCGCGCCAACTCCCCGCCGAGCGCGTGCGCACGGCGTTCAATCTCCCGCTGCCGCAGCTCGCGCAATTGCTGCAAAGCTGCGCCGCCTTTCTCGGCCACGACTCGGGGATTTCTCATCTCGCCTCCGCGCTCGGCGTGCCCGCGCTGTTGTTGTGGGGCGACACGGTCGAGGAAATCTGGCGGCCGCCGGGCGCGGGCAACGTGCTTCTCAAACACGCCACCGGCCTGTCGGAATTGCCGGTGGACCTCGTGCTCGCCGCGTATCAAGACCTGCGCCGGCGGGCGTGAGTCCGCGCGGTGCTTGCCGGGGATGCTCGCGGTGCGAGCGGACGTGAGAACGATGGGCTTCCGGGAGTTTTCCTTGGGCTTTGAACCTTGAGCTTGGCGCCTCCGCGACTCCGTTCTTCCGCGCTTTTCCGCAGAAAACCACGGTAAACATTATTTGCGACGCGGAAGACAATTCCTGACTAGACCCCGCCGCAGGCAAGCCGCAGTGTCCGCGCGCAACCGAGATTTTGACTGAACGAACGGGCAACGCCGTCCAACGCGCCGCTTTTGACCATGCAGACGATTACACTGAATCCGACCGGTAGTTTTACGCCAGGCAGCGTGAGCATTCCCAAGCACGTCGTGCAGCAACGCGTGCGCGCGCCGAAGAAAAACATCCCGCAGACGACTGTCGAGCGGAACCACATCCTGCACGTGGTGCGCAACTACGTGGCGGAGTTCAATCCGGTCCCGCCGCTGCCGACGGACGAGTTGAAGGTTCACGCGGATCGCGTGGTGGGGATGCTGAAGTGCGACGCGATTTACCGCGATTACATCGGCGTGCTCATCAACAACGAAATGTGGCGCGAGCAAATCGCGAGCGTGCCGTTCGAGCGACGGCTGCTGTTGCTGCCGAAATGCCTGCGCGTCGAGAGCAAGTGCCCCGCGCCGTTCGATGAGTTCGGGCTGCTCTGCAAACAATGCGGGCTGTGCTCGATCCAGGATTTGCAAGCGGAGGCGGAGAAGCTGGGTTACGCGACGCTCGTGGCGGAGGGTTCGGCGATTGTGATGTCGCTGATTCAAACGGGCAAAGTGGAGGCGATCGTGGGCGTGAGTTGCCTGAGTGTTTTGGAGCGCGCGTTTCCGTACATGGAGGCGGCGGCGATTCCCGGCGTGGCGATTCCGCTGCTCCAGGATGATTGCATCGACACGACGGTCGATCTCGATTGGGTCTGGGAGTACATCCATCTCACGAGCGATGACCAGACGCGCCGGCTGGATTTGGGCGCGCTGCGTGACGAGGTGGATTTTTGGTTCAGCCCCGCCGCGCTCGACAC
>JAYVOY010000173.1:0-8690 GCA_043757645.1 Verrucomicrobiota bacterium | reverse complement strand
AGGTGCATCTTGGACCGCAGCTCGGCGAGCTTCTCCGGGGAAATCTGCGGGTTCTGCGACAGCGTCGTGTAGTAATCACCCGGCGTGAGCGACATCAGCAAAAACGTGAGCAACGACACGCCCAGCAGGAGCGGGATCAAATGCAGCAGGCGTTTGAGCAGGTATTGCCACATGGTGTTTGTTCGGGCGCAGAGCGTGGCCGAGGCGCGCAAACAATGGCGAGTTAAAAGGGCGAACTGGCCGGTGGGCGGGCGCGCGCGTTCACGCCGCCAGCGTCTCCGCGGTCGCGGCGGCGGCGGCGGCGCGGCGGCCGAAGTTGGGCGAACGGCGGAGACGCGCTTTGAAACCGCGGCGGCGGGCGGCGGTTTCCCCGGCGGAGTAGAGTTGTTTCACGAGGCCGAGGAAGCCGTTCTGCAATTGCGCGACGGTCAGGTTCTTCGGTTGGAAATTAATGTCGAAGAGCGTGCAGAGTTCCCACGCGCCGTCCTGGAGGATGCGGCCCTCGGCCTTGAGGCGGTGATAGAGCGGCGTGTTGGGGAAGGCGGTGAGGAACGTGACCTGCACTTCGTAAAGGCCGGATTCACGCACGAAGGTGAGCACGTCGTCGAAAATATCCGGCGTGTCCTGATCGAGGCCGAGGATGAAGCAGCCGTTCACCGTGATGCCGTAAGATTGAATTTTCGCGATGGCGTCGCGGTAGTGGTCGAGCTGGCGGGCCTTCCAATTCGAGTTCAGTTCAAGGCCGCCGAGGCTGCTGTGGCGCGGGCTTTCGAGG
The DNA here is from genome assembly GCA_043757645.1 of Verrucomicrobiota bacterium. Taxonomy (GTDB): domain Bacteria; phylum Verrucomicrobiota; class Verrucomicrobiia; order Limisphaerales; family BJHT01; genus BJHT01. The sequence goes on along the minus strand of JAYVOY010000173.1, from coordinate 7,915 downwards.
CCGATCAAGACTTGCTGGCAGCCGGAGTCGCGCATCAGCCCGAGCAGTTCGTCGTCCTGGGCCACGTTCACGTCGGCCTCGGTGAACCAGCGCAAATCCTCCTTCACGAGTTCGCGCAGCAGATTTTTGTAATGGTCGCGCAGGACGAAACTGTTGTCGTCGGCGAACTCGATGAACGGGCGCGCCCAGATTTTTTTGAGTTCGTGAATTTCGGCGAGAACCTTCGCGACGGGTTTCACCTTGTAGCGCGAGGTGAGGAGAATCGAGCTCGCGCAGAACTCGCATTTGTGCGGACAGCCGCGGCTGGTTTGCACGGTGAGGCGGTTGTACTTGTCGGGGTTCAACAAATCAAAACGCGGCATCGGCGCGTCGCGCAAATCGAAGTTGCCGCCGGGCGCTTGCCGGTAAAACGGCTGCAATGCGCCGCGCTCGAAATCCGCCAGCACGCGCGGCCACAGCGGCTCGCCCTCGCCAATGACCACGGTGGTGCAATGCAATTTGGCCTCGTCGGGCAGCGACGTGACGGTCAGCCCGCCCATGACGACGGGGATGCCGCGGTCGCGATAAAAATCCGCCACGCGATAAGCCTCCTTGAGCTGCGCGGTGAAGGTGCTGATCGCGACGAGGTCGTAGTCCTCGGGCAATTCGTCCAGCGCGCGGAGGTCGGCGATCTCGCGGTACTCGATCGCGAAGTGCGGGGGCGTGAGGCCCGCAAGGGTGAGCAGTCCGAGGCTGGGCAGCGACGCGACGATGCGGTTGCGATCGACGAAGCCCGGCAGCGTGAGGCCGAGTTGGGTGAGTTCGGGGTTGTGGGCGCGTACGCCGCTCATGGCGATAAAACCGATTTTTTTCATAAGCGAATCCTTTCAGCAGGTTGATTTTCGGTGTGGGGTTGCGATTACGAGTGGTTCAGTGAAGGCTTGGTTTCATTGGGGAAAATGCGCGTGTCGCGACGCATCACAGGTGCCAGAGTTCCCACAACGTCAGCACCGCGCCCGTCAGCAAGCTGCTGACCGGGATGATGAAAACGTCTTTCCAGCGCACGCGCCACGCGACGAGCGCGCACGCCACGGGCATCGTAAGCGCGCCGACGACGAAGGCCCACGAGGCGATTGACACCGTCGCGTGGCCCGCGGTGAACAGGCTGGTGACGGAGTAAAACATCACGTTGATCACCGCGAGGCCGAAGAACGAAATGTGCCCGAGCCGCAGCATCCGGCGGCGATGGCTGGTGTAGCCGCCGAGCCAGTCTTCGCGGTGAAACTTCAGGCCGATAATCGCGCCGGACACGAAGCCCGCGAGCACGCCGAGCCACGCGGAGAGGAGGTTGATCATGGGCGGTTGAAGTTTCATCGCTTGAGATGGGTTCACCGCGTGGCGGAGCTGGCGAGGTTCACCGCAGCCGGGGGGTTGGCGGCGGCGGTGGTGGTTGCGCGACGAGTTGGGCCGAGGTCGTAGCGCGCGAGTTCGGTGGTCATTTGGTTCACGACTTCCGCCATGCCACGATCCATTTCGCCGCGCAGCAGCGCGCCGTTGTTCAAGCCCCACTCGACAAACTTTCGCCCTTCGCTGCGATAGGCGACGCGGAAGGTGTCGATCTCGCTGTAGTCGCTGGCGCGTAGCAGGCGGCAGCGATAGCCGAGCCGGAGCTGCAGCGTCGGGTTGATCGTGCGATCGCCACTGAGCGCGCGATCCGAGTGATACAATTCCAGAATCGTGTCGTACGTGCCCGCTGGCAGAGCGCCATCGCGGTGCAGCGTGGTGCCGGTGGCGGCACGCATTTGGGTGATCAAACGGCGGGTGGTTTCCGCGGTGATGGGCATTTGATTTTGCGCGTTCGTGACGCCATTGAGCGCGGGATGAAACGCGAACTCGGGAATTCCCTGCCACGCCGCGCGTCGCGCGCCCAACACCGCGCCGAACGGTGCCCACACGGCGGCGAAGGCGGTTTGAATTCCGTCCACCGCCGCGGTCCCAAGCGGAAACTCGGGGCGATTGTAGGCGTCGTCCCGCGGGTCCGGCACCAACGCGTGCGCGCCGTCCCGAGAGGCTTTTCGGATGGCCTCACCGCGGGCGAGCGGCTGCTGAATGCGCAGCGGGGAGTCCTCGAGAAATGCGATGATGCCCATCGTGCCGAGCGGTCCGACATGGCGGGGATAGTTGACCGTTCCAGCCGGTGACGGGCTGGGGAGCGGCGTTCGTTGTTGGGTCACCGACGAGGTGGCGCACCCGCTGAAGACGAGTGCGAGCAGGACGACTGTACTGATGCGGGCGAGGACGGAATTAGGATTGTGGGAGGGAGTTTTCATAACGGTTTGACATAGGTGAGTGGGAGTTGACCGAAGGTGACGGCGAATACTGTAGCGGCGGTGCCAGCGACGTCGCTGGCCACCGTCAACGGGACCAATGCGCGTTTGCGCCAGCGGGCGCTGTCCGCCTCGTAGAGCGGCAGCGGGTGATATTCCAACTCGGCCTGCCCCTGCGTGAGGGTGAAGCCGGATCCGGACGAACTGAGTCGCGCCCGCAGTCCCGGATCGGCCGCCGCGCGCGGCAGCTTGGAGCCGCAGGACGGCGGGACGTCGATCGGAATGAGTTGCATGGCGGCGGTGGTGTCCGCGGACACAAACACCGGCTTGCGGTTGGCGCGAATTTCGGCGGCGTTGGCCCGCGCGAGATAAGCCCGCGGCACCGACGCGCCAGCACCACCGCGGACTTCGCGGTAGGTGACGAGGACGTCGGAGCGGTCGGGTGTGAGGAACAGTTTGAGTTCAGGATCGCCGGAGCGACCCATCATGTCGGCCTCTTGGTAATGGGACAAATGCTGCGTGGTGGAGCATCCCGTCGCCAGGCCCGCGGCGAGGAGCAGTGCAGTGAAATTTGCTTTCATGGATTCTGTGTAATCCCCCCGCGCGCCGCGGCGTTAATCGAAAGCAAGTGGGGACCATTGAGAGAACCAATGGGCGCGTTTTCGGCGCGGAAACTTCGGAGAAATTTCGCGGGTGCGGCGCGCGGGCGATTTCGCAAGGCGCGCGCAGTGGAAAGACTGAGTTTCGCCCCGCAGCGCCGGGCTGCGGACTTCCGCCGGCCGCCGGGACGGCAACGCCACGCGGCATGGCCCAACCCCGGCAAAAAGGCCGTCTCCTCGCGAAGACGGCCTCGTGCGTTGACCACCAGCGTTGAAAAAAACTCAGGCCTTCGGCCGGCGATGCACTTTGTGAATCGCCGCCTGATCCGTGCATTTGATCAAAATTTCATCGATGCACACGTGCGGCGGACGGCTCGCGCACCACACGAGCGTCTCGGCAATGTCCCCGGCCGTGAGCGGCTCGGTGCCCTCGTAAACTTTGTCCGAGCGCGACTGGTCGCCCTTGAAACGCACGAGGGAAAACTCCGTCTCCGCGAAACCCGGATCGATCGTGCCCACGCGCACGCCCGTGCCGCACAGCTCGAGCCGCAGCGATTTGGTGATCTGCAATTCCGCCGCCTTCACGCCGCAATAAACCGAACCGCCCTCGTAGGCCACGCGCCCGGCAATCGAGCCGATGTTCAAAATCGACGCGCCAGGGTTGTTCACCAGCAACGGCAGAATCGCGCGCGTCACGCGCATGAGGCCGAGCAGGTTCACCTGCACCATCGCCTCCCAATCTTCATCGCGACCATTGGCCACCGTGTCCGCGCCGTGCGCGCCGCCGGCGTTGTTGATGAGCACATCCACCGTGGGCGTCAGCGTGCGCACCCACTCGGCGAAGGCATTCACGCCCGCCGTGTTGGCGACATCCAAGCCGTGAAAATGCACCGAAGCCGCGCCGGCTTTTTTCGCCTCGTCCGCCACCTGGGCGAGCCGGTCCACGCGCCGCGCGCCGAGGATGACGTGCGCGCCCTCCGCGCCGAACGCGTGCGCCGTCGCCGCGCCAAAGCCGCTCGAGGCGCCCGTGATCAAAACCCATTTGTCTGCGAGAGAATTTTTCATGCGCGCGGTCTTTACCGCAGCCGCATGGCGCTGGCAAACCATTAACCCCCCGCGGCGGGCGGGCGCGGGCACGGGCCTTCCGTGAACCTCCCCGCCACTGGTGGGAGACGCGGTAACGAGTGTCTGACTCTTGCCTCGCCGAAATCGTTCCGGGGATCCACGGCCCTGATTCACGGTCCCAATTACGCGGCGATTGGGGGCGACGACGCCTCACCCGCCGCCATTTCAAAAACCATTGCGTCCAACCTCTCTTTCCCCACACTCCCGCGCGCATGAGCCAGAAAAAGTCTCCCGCGATCTCGAAAAAATTCGCCGCTTATCCGCGCCTCAATCCCTTCGCCATCGGCAAGGACATTTCCGCCGCGGACCTCATCGACCAATCCATGCTCGCCTACAACGGCGGCCGGCTGCGCGAGGCGGCGCAACTGCTCGCGCGCAAGATGCTGCCCAACGACGGCTTCATCGGCCTGTCCCTCACGGGCGCGCTCACGCCCGCGGGCCTCGGCAAGAGCTGCCTCATTCCGCTGATGAAAGGCGGCTACATCGACTGGGTCATCTCCACCGGCGCGAACTTGTACCACGACCTCCACTTCGGCCTCGACATGAAGCTGCACTCGGGCACGCCGTTCCTCGATGACGTCGAGCTGCACGACGAGGGCGTCATTCGCATTTACGACGTGCTCTTCGATTACAACGTGCTGCTCGACACGGATGCCTTTGTGCGTGAGGTGATCCAAGGCCCGGAATTTCAGCGCCCGATGGGCACCGATGAATTTCACTATCTCCTCGGCAAATACGTTCACGCCCGCCAGCAGAAGCTCGGCATCACGGACAGTTCCGTGCTCGCGACCGCCTATGAATGCGGCATCCCGATTTTCACCAGCAGCCCCGGCGATTCGAGCATCGGCATGAACGTCGCCGCGATGGCCATGCGCGGCTCGAAACTGTTGCCCGACGTGAACCGCGACGTGAACCAAACCGCCGGCATCGTCTATCACGCCAAGAGCACCGGCCACACCAGCAGCGTGTTCATCCTCGGCGGCGGCAGCCCGAAAAATTTCATGCTCCAAACCGAGCCGCAGATTCAGGAGGTCATGGGCATTCAGGAAAAGGGCCACGACTACTTCCTCCAAATCACCGACGCGCGCCCCGACACCGGCGGCCTCAGCGGCGCCACGCCCGCTGAGGCCGTGAGCTGGGGCAAGGTCGATCCCGACAAACTCCCCGACAGCGTCGTGTGCTACACCGACAGCACCATCGCGCTGCCGCTGTTGACCGCCTACATCACCGCCCGCGTGCAACCGCGCCCACTCAAGCGCCTCTACGACACGCGCGACGCCATCCTCGAAACCGTGCGCTCGAAATACCTCGCCACCGGCACCGTCACGAAAGTGAAGACCAGCCGCAAAATCGCCAAACGCGCGAGCAGCGTGGGGCTGAAGAAATAGCGCGGCGGCGTGAAGCGCGCGTAAACGCCGCGCCCCTGACGCGTCCCCGCGAACCTCGCGCGCGCCTGTTTCGGAGTTCGGGATCAATCGCGCGCATGATTAGTAAGAGATGGTGTGCTTTTCGCATGGGCAAGCGGACGCTTCCCTTCACGCCAAAATCTCCCGCACCACGCTCGCCTCCTCCGCGCCGGTGAGTTTTTGGTCGCGGCCCTGGGATTTGAAAGTCAGGCGGCGGTGGTCGAGGCCGAGGGTGTGGAGGATCGTCGCGTTGAGGTCGCGAATGTGGACGGGGATTCGTTCAGCCCGACTGGTCTGCAAGCGCGCCCAGCCCCTGCACGAAAGTACGGAAGCTTGCCGAGCTATTCCGGTCCACCGCCATGTGTTTGGCCAGCTCACGGGCGACTTCGATTTTGGGCAGACCGCCACCGTAGTGACCTGCCCGCTGCAAAACCCGCTCCAGCGCCTCCCAAGTCCCTCCGGCAATCGCATCTGGATTTCGATAGGCGGCCTTCGCCCCCAGATTCGGTGACACGCCCGGAAAAGCGGCGGCAAGCGCCGCAGTATCTCCGAAGAACCACGCCTCCAGCTCCTCCACGGCAATGCGATTGAGTATGACAAATCGCCTGCCTTTGGCCGCTGTCTTGGTGAGCAGCCCCGCCGCTGCCGCCGCGGCTTCCAACCGCATTTTCAACTCTTGGCAGTCGGTTCGGTCCTTGTCGATCAACACCACGATCTTCCAGTGAGCGGGTATCCACGGGCGATACCCCTTCAATCGTCGCTCCAAGTTGCCAAGAAGGTCCTTCCTCCCCTGAAACACGATGGGATTCCAAGTCGTTCCGGCAGGCACCAGCCGCGGCAACAAGCCCCGCAAGAAGGCCTCGGCTGACGGTTCCTCAAGCAACAACTCGAGGTGCATGGGTCAGCGGGCGTGGGGAAGCACGCCACCGGCAGGGCGTTTCTCCGCACCAGAATTGGTGAGTGGATCGCCCACCTCGAAATGCCCCTCCATCCAAAGCTGTCCGAGCAGCGCGCCCTCGGCCATGAACTCCTTTATCCCACGCATCTCGGAAGCCCGGCGGGCCTGTGTGAATCCTTGTTCCGTCCGATAGAGCACCCAAGCCTCCTCAGGTCGCAGCGGGTTGACGAAGAATGGCGAATGAGTTGTCACCAGCAATTGCGCGGCGGCGGCGGCAGTTCGGCATTCCTCGGCCAGCTCGGGCAATAGGCGCGGATGCAACTGGTTTTCCGGTTCCTCGATGCCAATCAATCGCGGCGGCTCCGGGTCGTGGAGCAGTGTGAGATACGCCAGCATCTTGAGCGTGCCATCCGAGGCGAACTTGGCCATGACGGGCTTCTCAAACGGCGCATCTTTGACCTGTAACAGCAACCGCCCATCGGGCATCACTTCCGCGGCCACTTTCTCCAATCGAGGCACTCGTTCGGTCAGTTTCTTGAGAATGAAATCCAGCCGGTCGCCGTGCTGTTCCTTCAAGTATTGAATCACATTCGGGAGATTGTCGCCCGCAGTGCTCAACCGTTCCTGCGGACCCGCCTCAGGCACGCCGCGCGTGTTGTCCGCCGACAAATAGGATAAATACCAACCCGTGATGAAGCGGCGCAGGGCTCCCACCCGCGGATGCTTCGCGAGTTGGCCCAGCGTGTTCACCGCCAGCAGTTCGCGCGAGTCGAGGCGCTCCGACGTACGCGTGTCTTGCTGATCCGGCATCTCACCGGTGACGACCTCGCCCGCGCCTCCGTTGAAATCCAGAAAGTTGAAAGGCCGACCGTGCGAGCCACGTTTCCAACTCAGGAATTCACGCGCGACAAATGGTCCTTTCCCGTCTTCATCAATCTCCAAGTGATACGTGATGAGCGGACTTTCCTTCCTTTCCCGATACTTGACCTCGAAAATGATCGGCCCCTCGGAGCCGCGAGTCCGCAATTCCTTGAAGCGGCCCCGCTTGTCCCAAGCCTTCCGCAAGCCGACGCCAAAACTTTCCGAGAGAAAGGCAAAGACATCGAAGATCGTGGATTTTCCGCTCCCGTTTGGCCCCAAGAAAACCGTCAGGGGCGTCAGCGCCTTCAGTTCAACGTCCCGCAACGCGCGGTAGTTCTGCACGCGAAGATACTCGATGCGCGGACTGTCCGTGTGACGTGTCTTCATCGCGCGAAGCTATTTGAAATCCCTGAGATTGTCCGCAGTAAATGCGGCCATCTCCCAGCAGGCGAGGCGGCGTGCGAGCGACCGCGTCCTCAGGCGAGGATCTCCCGCACCACGCTCGCCTCCTCCGCGCCGGTGAGTTTCTGGTCGAGGCCCTGAGATTTGAAAGTCAGGCGGCGGTGGTCGAGGCCGAGGGTGTGGAGGATCGTCGCGTTGAGGTCGCGGATGTGGACGGGGTTTTCCGTGATGTTGTAGCTGAAATCATCGGTCTTGCCGTACTCGAAGCCGGCCTTGATTCCCGCGCCGGCGAGCCAGGTCGAGAAGCAGCGGCCGTGG
>JAYVOY010000172.1:0-8691 GCA_043757645.1 Verrucomicrobiota bacterium | reverse complement strand
TTTTCGGTCAGTGTCATAAGCGGACGGAAGCTAGCGACCGCGAATGCGGGTCGCAACGGAGAATCGCGAACCGGTGAAAAACGAGATGGGCGGGGCGGGAGAAGCGGAACGGAGCGTCAGTGCTGCGCGCCGTCGTCGCGATTGATTTGCAGCGCCTTTTCAAACTCGCCCGAGAACGCCCGGATTTCCTCGACGATTCGGTCCGGTTGTTTGCCCAGGGTTTCGAGCATGCGCGCCGCCATGTCCGGTTTGATCTTGATGAGTTCCACGGCGGCAACCACCAGCGAGAGGTAGTTGTTGATGTTGTGGCGGGCCTCGGAAAGTTTTTCGTTCAACGCCTCGACTTCAGAAGGACTCAGCGTGACCGGACTAAAGGACAATCCCATGCGGAAAGGGTGGGCGGTATTTATGCCGGAATGCAAGCGGTATCCGAACGCGCCAAGGCGCGCGCCGCAAAAATTGTCGCCCGGGAATTTTTGGCCGCCAAATGGCGCCACCTCGGTTTGGCCCTTTATTTTCGCGCGTTTCGCGGGCCAATCCGGTTGCCGCCTTTGGGCTTACTCTTCGGGAGCCGCGAAGGGGTTGGTGGGAGCGCGCCGCGGTGGGGGCGGCGCGGGCGGTGGTTCCGGCTCCGCAGAGTTTTCCGGCGCGGCGGTGGCGGAATTGTCGGCGACCGGGGCGGGCGTGTTTCTTTGTGGCGGGGGAGCCGCGGCGACCCTCGCGTTGGGGTCGAGGTGGAAGACGGCGGCGATCGCATAGACCCAGCCGAGGATGAGATGCACGAGATGGAGGCCGGAGAGCGCGAGAATCGGCAGGCGGAAAAATCCGTAGGCGAGCAGGCCCAGGCTGAGGAGCAGCGCGCCGGGCAGCAGCGCGATCGCGGCGAGTCGCCAGCAGCCGCCGAGGGTGATGTGGCGCTTGGCGAGGAGCGCGAGGAGGCGCAGCGGGATCATGTAGAGCGTGGCGAGGAGCACCCACGAGGCGGCGAGGGCGAGGGCCGCGAGCAGCGCGGTGAGGGCGACGAGCGCGGGTTTCCACGCGCCCCACCACGGGACGAGTTCGACGCGGTTGAGGGGGAAATCCCAGACTGGCTCGAACTCAACCGTGGCGACGCCGGCGAAGGTTCGGATGCGAAATTCCTTGCGCCCGATTTCGATTTGCACGTCGGCGACCTGGCCGGACTCGTGGCGGTCGGCGGCGTCGATGAGGATCGCGAGCGCCTGCGAATCGGTGAGGACGGTGAGCGGTTCGCCGCGCCAATCGAGTTCGCCGCGGTGGACGCGGCCGGCCTCGGGGAGATTGCGAATCGCGGTGTGGACCGCGGGCCACCACGTCAATTCGAGCGTTTCGAGCAGGCAGGCGACGGTGAGGAGGAGGCCGACGAATTGAACGAGGTAAACGCGCGTGGCCGACGCGAGTGAAAACGCGGCGACACCGCGAAACGTGAATGGCTGCCACGCGCGCGGCGGTCGCCACGGGGCGGGTTCGGCGGCGGTGTTTTGCGGCGTGGCCATGCGGCGGGAATTTTGCGCGGCGGAAGTTTTCCGGCGGGCCGCGGCGTCACGCGGGCTTTTCGCCGCCGGCGGGAGTTGGCGCGCCGTCTTTCGGCGGCGGGACGACGAGGATGGGGAGCGGGTAGCGGATTTTCATCACGTCATCGACGAGGATTTCGATGAAGTACACGCCGTCCTGGGGGAATTCGACATTCGCGAAAACGCTGAAGTTGGAGGCGTTGTGCGCGGGATCTTGCAGGCCGAATTTCGCGTCATTTTTGCGGAGGACGGTCATCTGGTCGGGCGCGACGAGGCGCACGGTTTCCGTGAAGGCGCCGAAGCCGGCGGTCCAGCGGTTGAAGATCGCGATCCGGTTGGCGGTGATGGGCACCTGCGGGACGCGGAGGAAGCTGGCGACGCCGAGGAGGAAGAGGTTGCCGTTGACTTCCTGGCGCACGTCTTCGCAGAGCAGTGAGCATTGGAGGTCGGGGAGGATGCGGGTGAGGTTCATGGGTGAGTTTCGATTTTTGCAAACGGAAATTTTTTCGGAGCGAAGAGTTTTGCGGGGGAAATGTTTCGGAAAAGAATTTTACCGGACCGCGTTGGCGACGGCTTGTTCGGCGGCGCGCACGGTGTTTTGCAAGAGCATCGCGATGGTCATCGGGCCGACGCCGCCGGGGTTGGGGGTGATTTTTCCGGCGCGGGGTTGGACGGCGGCGAAGGCGACGTCCCCGACGAGGCGGGTGCCGGTTTTCGCGGTGGCGTCGGCGACGCGATTGACACCGACATCAATGACGACCGCGCCGGGCTTGACCATGTCGGCCTTCAGAAATTCGGGCACGCCCAGCGCGGCGACGAGGATGTCCGCGCGCAAACAGTGGGCGCGGAGGTCGCGGGTGCGCGAGTGGCAGAGGGTGACGGTGGCGTCGGCGTGCGGCGCTTTTTGGCAAAGGATCGCGGCCAGCGGTTTGCCGACGATGTTGCCGCGGCCGAGCACGACGACTTCCGCGCCGGCGATTTTCACGTGCGAGCGGATGAGCAATTCCTGCACGCCCGCGGGCGTGCAAGGGACGAAGCCGCCGGGGTCGCCGAGCAACAGGCGGCCCATGTTGACGGGGTTGAAACCATCCACGTCTTTCGCCGGGGAAACGGCGGCGAAGATTTTGGTGGCGTCGAGGTGCGCGGGCAGCGGGGCTTGCACCAAGATGCCGTGGCAGGCGGGATCGAGATTGAGTTTTTCCACCAGGCGCAGGAGTTCTTCCGACGGGGTTTTTTCGGGCAGGACGTGCGTGGTGGAGTGAATGCCGAGGCGGGCGCAGGTGCGTTCCTTCATGCCGACGTACACCTGCGACGCGGGGTCTTCGCCGACGCGGATGAAGGTGAGCGCGGGCTGGCAGCCGCGGGATTTCAGGGCGGCGACGCGGGCGGCGGTCTCGGTGTGGATCTGCTCGGCGATCGCGCGGCCGTCGATGAGGTTATCCATGGATCAATCGATGGTCTTCAGGGTCTCGATGGTGAGCAGGGGCGCGGTGGGCCAGCGGGAATCGATGGTCTCCGCGCCGGTGACAATGACGCGGCGGCCACTGAGCATTTTGACGGAGAGGCTGTTGTTCGTGGTGGCGAGGTAGCCGATGACTTTGCCGGTGCGCGGGTCTTCGAGGGCGAAACCACTCGGCGCTTGCGCGCTGACCCAACTGCTGACGAGGCCCTCGCGCGTGACGATTTTGCGCGCGGGCGCCTCGGGGGAGGCGCCCGCGGTTTTGGCGACGGGCGTGGTGGCGGTGGCCGTCTCGGCGGCGGCGGCGGTTTCGACAGCTGCGGCCTGCGAGGCGGCGCGGGAATTTTTGGCGAAGAGGCGTTGATACCACGCCCGCGATTTGCCGCCGTCGGCGGGAAGTTCCTCGGGCATTTTCACGGGGGCGACGGTGGCGGAGGGAACGGCGGCGACTTTGGTGGGTTCGGGTTGGGGCGCGGGCTTGATTTGCAAGGGGCGCGGCTCGGTGGTGACGCTGGGGCGCGGAGTTTCAATGACGACGGACGGCGGCGCGGGGGGCGGTGTGATCGTCGGTGGTCCCGGCAGGACGGACGGCGGCGGTTGGGCGCGGGCGATTTCGGGCGCGGGTTTGATGACGACGGTTTCGAGGAGCGGCTCGGGCGTGGGCGCGGGCTTCGGCGGCGTGGGAATCGCGATGGGCGTGGGGGTGAATTCCGGGAGTTTGATTTCGGGAGATTTGAGCGGCGTGCTCGGGGGCGTCGCGGTGCTGTCGATGCTCGGCGGGGTTGGCAGCGGGCGCGGTTCGAGCTTGGCGAGCGTGAGTGGCGCTTCGGGCGGCGGCGGGCGCGCTTCGGGAATGGTTTGCAGCGGCTTGACGTCGGGAATCGGCGCGGGTTGGGGAACGGCGGGCGCGGTGACGGCGAGTGGGATGAGTTTGATTTCCGGCGCGGCGACAATCGGCGTTGCGGGCACGACGGCGGGTTCGATTTTTGCAACGAGGATGGGCGGCTCAATTTTTACCGGCGTCGGAATGGTTGGCGCGGGTGTGGGTGCTGGCGTTGGAATGAGCGCGACGGGCGTGGGTTTTTCGGGCGTGGGTTCGACGACGGGTTTGGGCAACACGGCCTCGGTGGGTGGCGCGATGGTCGCGGGGATGATGGTGGGGCGCGGGGCGATTTCGGGGAGTTTGATTTCCGGCAAACGCGCGATCAACACGGGTGCGGATGCGGGCGGCGTGGTCACAACTGGCGCGGGAGTTTCGATCACTTTCGGCGCGACGATCGTTGGTGCTGGAACCGCGGGGATTTCAATTTTCGGCGCGGCGGGCGCGGGCGTCGGCGCGGGTTCGATTTTTACGACCGGGGTCGGCGGTTCGACTTTGGCGGGAGCGGGGATCTGCGGAACAGACGCGGGCTTGAGGTCGGGCGCGGGCAGTGCGGGCGGCGTGACCGGCGGAGCGAAGACGAGGGGCGTGGGCGTGACTTTTGGGGATTTGATTTCCGGCACCTTGCCGACGGCGGGCGTGGCGGGTGCCGGCGTGACGGGCGGGAGCGAAGGATCTTCGAGCGGGGGGTTCGACGCGACGGGCGTGGGCGGAGGGGCAGCGGTTGCTGGAATTGCGGGTGCCGCGATGGCGGGTGGTTTCAACTCGGGCACGGTGGCGACACGCGGAGCGGTGGGATTACCCGGGGGCGTGATTGGCTCGACGATTTTCAGCGGCACCGGCGGCGTGGCGACGGCAGGCGGCGGGGTGGCGGGACGGGGCACCACATTCAGCGGCGTGATTTGAACAGTTTGAATCGAGAAGGTCGGCTTCGGTGTGGGGGGCGCGGTCTCCGGCGCGGGCGCGGGGACGATCGGTCGCGTGACAACGACGGTGGGCGTGGGGGCGGGCGCGGGCACGGTGGGCGTTTCAGGCGCGGACGGCGGCGGCGTGGTGGGGCGTGTCACGACGGTGAGCGGCGTGATCGGGACGGTCTGAATCGCGACGGCGGGCTTCGGTGTCGCGGGCACCGCGTCGGGTGTCGGCGCGGGAACGGGCGGAGTGGTGGCGACGGGAGTTTCCACCGGCGCGGGTGTCGGCGCAGGCGTGGTAACGCGCGTGATAACGGGGGTTGTGGCAATTTCGACCGGCTTGGGCGCGACATTGACGACGACGGGCGCGGTGGGCGTGGGGACCAACGGCGCGGGTGTGGGCGGCGCGGGCGGCGGAGCTTTTTCGCCGGGGGTTTTGTTGAGAAAACTGCTCGCGACAAAAACGGACGCGGTGGGGGGCGCTTCGATTTCCATCCAGTCGCCGACGGTGCGGAGTTCCTTGACGAGCGCGCCTTTGTGCAGGCGCGTGAGGATGCTGAAATGTTCGCCGGGACCGGAGCGGACGTTGAGGCGGTTGGAGGTGATGGTCTTGGTGGCGGGATCGATGAAGCCGGCGTGAATCCACACAGGCGTGTGCGCGGGGATTTGGATGCGCGCCCATTTGGTGGTGGTGCCGGGTTTGGCGTCGGGCACGGAAATTTCCTCGAGGATTTTTACGGTCTCGCCCCGGGTGAGTTGGAGGACGACCTCGCTGTGGAGGGTGGCTTGACCGCGCGCGTTGACGCGATTGCCCTTGATGGTGGCGGTTTCCTCCGCGAGGCCGGTGAGGCTGGCCAAGCCGCCCGCCAACGCCGTGACGAGACTGAGTCGCTGCATGGGTTTCATAATGGGTGAGGGTAGGATTTTGCGCTGGATCGTGTCAAAACAAACGCCGGTCGTCCGGGATAGACGGGGAAGGCAATCGTTTCCTCCGCGCAAAATCCCGGCCCGCCACGGACTCGGACAAATTCAGAGCGCGACCCGAGGGCCGCGGAGCGACATCGGCGCGGCGTGGACCGCGGCACTCGCAACACTCCAACTCACCTCACGCAAAAGAATCGCCGGCGTGGGCGGCAGACCGCGCGACTCACGCGTCGGGCTTGGTCTTGCGCAGGTTGGTGACGCGGTCGCCTTCCTTCCATTGTCCGCGGCGTTTGAGCACGGCGACGCGTTCGAAGCGCTTGAGGACATTGCGTTTGGCGGCCAGGCTGCTGGGTCCGCGGAGACTTGCGTGTTGCGACATAAAATTCGGTGTGAAAATGACTGTGATCTCGCCCCGGCTCGCCAAGACGAGGCGGGGTTGTAACACGCAGCGGATCGAATGCAAAAGGGAATTTGTCGGCGCCGCCGGCGGCGGTGCAAAACAGCGAATGCGTCCGCAGATTTAAGCCCGCACTCCGAAACAGGAAGGGGTGGCACCGGCTGCCAGCCGGTGCCGCGGGCAGGTGGCCCGTTCCACCCACGGCTCGCGCCACGCCTGTTTCGGAGTTCGGGTTCAACGCAGAGGCGCGGAGAGCGCAGAGAGACGCGGAGGAGGAACCCGCAAAAAACCCCCGGAACTGAAGGCGAAAAATCGGGGGCGAAAAATGAAAACAACTTTCGCCCTGTTTTTCGCCCTTCATTTTCCGCCTTCAGTTCCGCCTCATTTTTTCTCCGCGTTCCTCTGCGCGCTCCGCGTCTCCGCGTTGAATTCAGCCCGAACTCCGAAACAGGAAGGGGTGGCACCGGCTGCCAGCCGGTGCCGGCGGGCAGGTTGCCCGTCCCACCCACGGCTCGCGCCGCGCCTGTTTCGGAGTTCGGGTTAAGTGGAACGAGGCAACCGGCGGAGCGCCGGGTTTCCCGCGGCGGTTCGAACACGCGTGCGCCACGCGAGCAGGGCGTGAATCGCCGTGCCCCACGCGAGGCTCGCGGCGAGGGCGGTGAGGAAGTTCAACCCAGCGGGTGTGGCGTCGCCGGGCCAGAGCGCGCGAAGTTGATTGCGGGGGAAGTACAGAATCCGAAATCCGACGAGCGCGGCGTTGATCACCGGATCAATGGGGAACACGACCGGCGGCAAGTGCGTGAGAATGTGCAGTGCGAAATCGGCGGCTTTGAGCGCGAGAAAATGCAGCGCGGCAAAGGCGGCGACTCGCCACCCCACGCGACGCGAACGCGGCGCGGCCAAGATTGGCGGCAGAGAATGGGGCGGCATTGGCAGGGATGAAAACCGCGCGCGGGCCGCGTCATCGTCAGGCCAAAATCCCCTTCACCACCTGCCCATGCACGTCGGTGAGGCGGAATTGGCGGCCTTGATAGCGATAGGTGAGCGCCTCGTGATTGAGGCCGCAGAGGTGCAGGATCGTGGCCTGCATATCGTGAACGTGGACCGGGTCGCGCACGATGTTCCACGCGAAATCATCCGTCTCGCCGAACGTCGTGCCGCCCTTCACGCCGCCGCCCGCCAGCCACATGCTGTAGGCGCGGCCGAAATGATCGCGCCCCTTCGGATTCGCCGGATCGCCCTGGCCGAACGGTGTGCGGCCAAATTCGCAGCCCCAGAACACCAGCGTGTCGTCGAGCAGCCCGCGCTCCTTGAGATCGCTGACGAGCGCGGCGGCGGGCGCGTCGGTGTCGCGGCACTGCGCCTCGAGTTGCGTGAAGAGGTTGCCGTGTTGATCCCAGCCGCTGTGCATGAGTTGCACGAAGCGCACGCCGCGCTCGAGCAAACGCCGCGCGATGAGGCAGTTGTTCGCGAAGGTTCCCTTCGTCAACGCATCCGGGCCGTAGCGTTCGAGCACCGATTTCGGTTCCTTCGAAAAATCCAACAAGTCCGGCACGCTCGCCTGCATCTTGAAAGCCATCTCGTACTGCGCGATGCGCGTGTCGATCTCGGGGTCGCCGTAGTCGGCCAGATGCGCGGCGTTCAGCGCCTGAATGTCGTCGAGCAACGCGCGCCGCTGCTCGCGGCTCATGCCCGGCGGGTTCTGCAAATACGGCACAGGATCGCCGGTGTTGCGGAAACGCACGCCCTGATAACGGCTCGGCAGAAAACCGCTGCCCCAGTAGTAATCGTAGAAGAGTTGCCCGCACGTGCGGCCCTTGTCCGAGGAAGTCATCGCGACGAATGCCGGTAGATCACTCGCGTCGCAACCGAGTCCGTACGCCAGCCACGCGCCGAGACTCGGGCGTCCCGGCACCTGCGCGCCCGTCATGAAAAATGTCACGCCCGGCGCGTGATTCACCGCCTCGGTCGTCATCGAGCGCACCACGCAAATATCATCCGCGAGCGCGCCGATGTTCGGCAGCATCTCGCTGAGTTCCGTGCCGCATTTCCCGTAGTGCTTGAACGGTTTGATCGCCGGGGTGATCGGCCATTTCTTGTAGCCCGCGGACATTGTCGAGAGCCGCGTCGTGCCGCGCACACTGTCGGGAATGTCCTGCCCCTTCATCTTCACGAGCACCGGTTTCGGATCGAACAGGTCGAGATGCGACGGCCCGCCGCCCTGCCACAAACACACGACGCGTTTCGCCTTCGGCGCGAAGTGCGGGAGATTTGGCAGACCCGGTTGACCCGCGGTGGTCGCGGCATTTGCGTTCGGCGCGCCGAGCAACGAAGCCAGCGCGACACCGCCAAGGCCCTGCGCCGTCGAGCCGAAAAACTGCCGGCGCGTGACGCGTTGATGATGGGTGAGAAGTTCGGGGAGCATGATAAAAACGGTTTATTCGCGCGTGAGCGCCTCATCCAAATTGAAAATCGCCAGACACACCGCGGTCAGCGCGGCGTGCTCGATCACCGCGGATTGCGGCACTTTCGACGGTGCGGCGCCGACCGTCACGACCTTCGCCGCCGCCTTCGCATCGGCCTGATAA